>CAKKQI010000165.1 GCA_919901895.1 Candidatus Brocadiaceae bacterium
AGCTTTTCACTCCGGGGCAGAGATTCAACCAACGGTTTAATAATATATTTCCGCAAAGGAGCCGGGATCGCTTGGTACCAGGCCGCATATTTTTCACCCTTGTAACGATCGTAACCAGCCAAGGGTTCATCGGCCCCCTGGCCGGTCAAAACTACTTTCACGTAATCTTTCACAACTTCGCAGATATAATACAAAGCCAGGGCCGAAGTGGTGCCAACCGGTTCTTCTAAATGCCAGATTGATTTGGGTAACCAGGTTTGATAATCTTTTTGACTAATGATTTTTTCGTAATGTTCGGTTTTAAAAAACCTGGCTGTCTCCCGCGCTTCTTTAAATTCATTAATCTCATCAGCACCTTCAAAACCAACCGTAAATGTTTTTACCGCAGAGCCGGATAATTCCGACATCACGGCTACGATTGCCGCGGAATCAACCCCGCCACTGAGCAAAGCGCCGATGGGCACATCGCTAATCATCTGCCGTTTAACGGCCGTATAAAATTTCTCTCTTAATTCGGCCACCAGGTCCGTTTCTTTTTTGAGACTGAGCCGGGGAACGTAATTCCAATAACAACCGGTTTTAATTTCATTTTTCTCAAAAATTAAATAATGGGCCGGCGGCAACTTGTAGATGTTTTTAAACATCGTTTGAGGCGACGGCACAAAACGATAGGTTAAAAAATTATCTAAGGCACACGGGTCAATCTCCCGGGCCATACCCGGAATTTCCAAGAGCGCCTTAATTTCCGAAGCAAAGGCAAAAAATTTATTATTTCGCGTGTAATAAAGCGGCTTGACTCCGAAATGATCGCGGGCTAAAAAGAGGCGTGATTGCTTTTCATCCCAGAGGGCAAACGCAAAAATACCGTTAAATTTTTTAACACAGTCCGGCCCGGATTGCTCGTAAGAATGAATGATGACTTCGGCATCGGACTGGCTGGTAAATTTATGACCTTGTTTTTCTAAATCGTTTTTTAACTCGTGAAAATTATACAGTTCTCCGTTATAAACCAGCCGGATGGTTTTATCTTCGTTAGACATCGGTTGGTGACCGGCTGGAGAAAGGTCAATAATGGCCAGCCGCCGGTGCCCCAAAGCGACCGATAACTGATAACCGTTTACTAATAACTTATTCCCAAGGTAAATCCCCTCGTCATCCGGCCCACGGTGCGCAAGAACCGTAGTCATCCGTTTAATAGTTTCTTCGGAAATGGGGTGCTGGGAAGAAATAGCGCAAATTCCACACATTTTATTATTTACCCCATTAGAAATGAAGGCCCTAATCGTACTATAAAGTAACTGAATATCAAATAATCATTTTAGGTTAGCATTTCTAACGGGGTTTAGATAATTCCTTTTCCGCGATTTCGCAGATAATATGACCGACAGTCTGGTGACATTCCTGGATACGGGCAACGTTATTTGAAGGAACCCGAAGACATAAATCCGCGATATTCTTTAATCGTCCCCCATTTTGACCGGTCAATCCGACTGTAGCAGCCCCGATTTTTTTAGCGGCTTTTACGCCGGCCAGGACGTTGGGGGAATTACCGCTGGTGGAAATTGCCACCACCAGGTCGCCTTTTTTGACCAGGGCTTTGATCTGGCGGGAAAATATTTCTTCAAATCCG
>CAKKQI010000166.1 GCA_919901895.1 Candidatus Brocadiaceae bacterium
TAGGCGGACTACGTGGTGCAGGGTTAGGTAACCTGATATCAGCCAAAGGACTGATCCGTCCTCCGGCGGAGATTAGTCCTACGGCTAATAATTTCCTATTCGCCCCGCCTTGGCGGGGACGAGTCAGCCCTGCGGCTGAAATCAGTCCTATGGCTGATGCGATCAAGTCCTGTTTAGATATTTTTTAAAAAAAAATTATTGAATTTATCTTTATTTAAGATAAGATACCTTTATGACTTTCCAAGAAATTATTTTAAAATTACAACAGTACTGGTCTGATTACGGGTGTATCATCTGGCAGCCGTATGATGTGGAAAAAGGCGCGGGGACTTTTAACCCGGCGACTTTTTTGCGTTCGCTGGGACCGGAGCCGTGGAAAGCGGCTTACGTGGAACCATCCCGCCGGCCAACCGACGGTCGTTACGGCGAAAACCCTAACCGGCTCCAGAAACACCACCAGTATCAGGTAATCATCAAACCCACCCCGGAAGACGCCCAGAAAATCTATCTTAATAGTCTTAAAAAATTGGGCGTCAATCTCAAACAACACGACCTCCGTTTTGTGGAAGACGATTGGGAATCACCCACCCTGGGCGCCACCGGTCTGGGCTGGGAAGTCTGGATTGACGGGATGGAAATCACCCAGTTTACTTATTTCCAGAAAGTCGGTACGATTGACCTGGAAAAAGTCTGTCTGGAACTGACCTACGGACTGGAACGGATTGCGATGTTTATCCAGAAAAAAGATAATATCTTTGACCTGGAATGGACCAAGGGAATTACTTACGGAAATATTCTGCACCAGGATGAAGTCCAATTTTCCCGGTATAATTTTGAGCAGGCGGACGGGCCGATGAATTTCCAACTATTTGAGATGTATGAAAAAGAGGCGCGGGCTCTTCTGGAACGTAACCTGATTCTGCCGGCTTATGATTATATTTTAAAATGCTCCCATACCTTTAATATTCTGGATGCCCGGCAGTTAATTGGCCCGTCCCAGCGAACGGTTTATATCACCCGCGTTCGCAATCTGGCCAAACAGTGCGCTG
>CAKKQI010000167.1 GCA_919901895.1 Candidatus Brocadiaceae bacterium
ACGTTCCCGGATAATTCAGCCGGGTTCATCAGGGCCGTAAATAAATCGTTGCGTTATTCAACGCTTAACCGGGTGCAGGTTATCAGTTTTACTGCCCGGCTGAATAAAAAACAGATTTTTAAAGAGGGTCAAAGAATCAAAGCGCCGTTGGCCGATGCCTGGAGTTGTTATCGGGGCGGACTAAAGCCCTGCGGAAAGTGCGAATCGTGCTTAAGGCGGATTAGAGCAGAAGAATAATAATTGATAAAAAAACATGGAAACTTTTCCGCTTATAAATATAAAAATTTTCGGAGAAAATTTTTATGACCGAATACATCTGGCTTAACGGGCGATACCTTCAGACCCATGAAGCCACCATTTCTGTCCTGGACCGGGGGCTTCTTTATGGAGACGGGCTTTTTGAAACCCTGCGAACATATGGCGGGGAACCGTTTAAATTATCCGACCATCTGGAACGCTTAAAATCATCCGCTCATCAATTAAAAATACCTCTGCACGTTAGCGCTAAGTCATTTCAATCCATCATTGAAAAATTATTGCGTTTAAATAATTTGTCTGATGCCTATGTGCGGATTACGCTGACCCGCGGCCGGAAAGAAAGCGGTTTTTATTTATCGTCCTCAGATAATTCATCGGTGATAATTCAGGTGAGCCAGTTACCGGATTATCACGAATATGCTGAGCCGGGGGTTAAGGTGATTATTTCTCCCTGGCTGAGGTCGCCGAACGCGCCGCTGGGCGGGCATAAGACGTTAAATTATTTGGAAAATCTTTTAGCCCGGGCCGAGGCCTTGGAACATAAAGCATTTGAATCAATTATTTTTAATACCCATCAGCATTTGTGCGAAGGTTCAATGAGTAATATTTTTATCGTTAAAAAACCTGTCCCGTCTAAGGCGGGGGGAGAGATTTTTACCCCAGCATTGACGGCCAATATCCTGCCGGGCATTACCCGGAAAGTTATTCTCGGACTCTGTCCCGGACAACACCTGAAGATTCACGAAGCAAATTTAACCAAACAGCAATTGCTGATGGCTGATGAAATATTTTTGACTAATTCACTGATTGAAATCGTGCCGGTGGTGGAGTGTCTCCCGCCTTCTCCCGCCGTTGGCGGGACGAGGACGGGACAAGCCGGCAAGAAAATCGGAACAGGCCAACCGGGCAAAATTACCCGGCAACTGCAGTTGGCCTATCAGGAATTGGTGCAAAAAGAGCCGGGCTAAAAAATACCAGTCGCTGATATTTAGAATTGGTTTTATGATCTTGCAAAATTTGTTTACATTTCGTAAAATAATTTTACATTACTAAGCCAGAGTTGTCAGAGATTAGCATAAAACAGATTTTTAAATAGTTTAATCCCTAAAAAACATTGATATAAGCAGAAATTGATGGTATAGTTTTTGCTACATATTAATGTAAGAGAGTCTAAAAATGGCCCAGATAATTGTTAAATTTGAAGGTAAGGAAAACATTATTCAGTTGGAAAAAGATACGATTTCGCTGGGTCGTATTCCGCAGAATGATGTTATTTTACGCGGCGAGAATGTTTCCCGCCGTCATTGTGAGATCCGGCGGGTTTTAGACGGCTATACGGTGGTTGACCTGGAAAGTCGTAATGGGGTCTTTGTTAACGGCCTCCGGGTTAAAGAAAAAAAATTAGAGTTTGGGGACCGGATTGCCGTTGGTGAGATGGTTGTTATTTTCGAAAAAGAATTACCGCCTTCGCCGGCCACGGGCGAATCTTCCGGCGCCGGGGTGCCAATCAATTTACCGGTTCGGGCGGCCGAAGATTTTCTTATTAAGCCGTCTAAAAAAATCAAATTAGGTTGGTTTTTAGTTTTAGCCGCTATCATTATTTTAGTGGTGCTTTTTAGAGGAAAATTAAATCGGGCTAGCCAATCATCGGAATATTCTCCCCGGTCCGATGTTTTACAGCAACAATCCGGAAACACTGATTCCGTTCGTCCTTTGCTTCCGGATCGTTTAACCGGTCAGTTAGATATGAATCTATCCGCCCGGCTGGAGCGTCTGATGGAGGAAGGGCGTGATTTTGAATCTAATCACGAGTTCGGGTTAGCGGTTCAGAAATATGAAGAAATTATCCGGGAGGCCGCCGGGTCCGGCGAAGGCGCCGTTCGGCCGCTGGTTTTAAAAAATACGGCGCAAAGCCGATTGCAAGAGATCGGTCTCAAGGCCGATGCTGAATTACAGGTTTTACGTGATTTATTAAAAGAAGCGGAGTTAACGGGTCGTTCGGAACTTTATAATGAGGTCTCTCAAAAAACAGGTGAGTTCAGCCGGAAGTATCAGGGAGCAAAATGGACCGAACCGGCTCAACAAATAGCCCAACAAATTCAATCACAAACCGGGTCGCCGGTTTGGTTAGAGCAACAGGAATCAATGCGTTTATTAAATCTGGCCGCCGGTTATCGTCAGGAAAAGAAATTAGATTTAGCCCGGATGCTTTACGAGAAAATAATTACCGATTATCCAAAAACCGAGGCCGCGGCGCAAGCCCGGCCGTCGTTGGAAGAGATGAAATAAATATGTCGACCGGTATTGATATAGGCAATGCAGTTGTTAAAGTGATTTCTCTGGAGCGGTCGCTCGGCGGCCGGTTTCAATTACAAGCCGCCGCTCATCTCGCCCGTAAATTTATTACCGAAGATGAATCAGCCGCCGATGAGCAAGTGATTAATATTTTAAAACAGGTATTTTATACCATTCCTTTACTGCGGAAGAAATGCATCTTAGGCGTTTCTGGCCGCGAGGTTAATCTCAGGATTACCCAAGTGCCGCCCGTTACTCATCCGGCCAAATTTAAAAAATTAATGGAATATGAAATAATGCAAATTGCCGGTAAGAGCGGTGGAGATGTTTATTCCGACTACTGTATTCTTAATGTCCCCGGCCGCGGTTATCCGGAACTGCCGGTCCTGGTCGGGTTGGTCAAAAACAGCTTGGTTGATAACCGGGTTAAAATTTTACGCAAAACCGGCGGGCAGCTGTTTGATGTTACGCCGAATTCCCTGGCTTTATTCCTGGTGTTGAGAATTAATCCGGAGATTAACCTTTCTGAAACAATTATGGCGCTTGATATCGGACAGGATAATACCGAGCTAATCATCCAGAAAGACGGCTGTCTTATTTTCGCGCGGAATATTACTTCCGGCGGGCGGGTTTTTACCGAATCGCTCCGGCAGCAACTTAAAATAGATTTAGCCCAGGCGGAATTATTAAAGATAAAAGACGGACTAATCAGTTCCGACCGGAGTGATGACAATCCTATTAGCCGGGCGTTAATCAGCGCCACGTCGCCTTTACTATCGTTGGTAGAATCTTCCGTTTCTTTTGTCCGCGGGGCATTAAAAATTGAGCAATTGGAGATTGACCGGGTTTTGCTTTCCGGCGGCGGGGCACGCGTTAAAGGTTTAGACCAATATTTGCAATCGGCTTTGAACAAACCGGTCGGATTTTTACAACCGTTTAAAAATATCAAATTGAATCCCGCTTTGGACGGGACGTTGGTTCAGCGGTTAACCGAAGTTCCTTCGGATCTGACTATTGCTTTAGGGTTAGCCCTGACCGCTTATTCTGCACCGGAGACAACTCTTTCGTTTAACCCGCCGGCTATTAAAAAGGAAAAAGATTTTCGCCGCAAGCAAATACCGTTAATCGCCGCCGCAATTTTATTTTTATTAACTTTAATAATTTTAGCCGTCAAATCTTCAATGGTTTGGCGGGCGGAACAGCAATCTTTAAATGAATTAAAAAATGATTATGGTCAAATAAATACTCTCGCCGAGCAATTTAACCGGGAAGCGGCGCAAAGAGATAAAACATTAAATAGTTATCAACAATTGATGGGCGAACTGGAACCGGGCTATTTTTATTACCAGGCCCTTGGGCTGATAAATCAATTTTTACCGGATGGGGTTTGGGTATCGGAAATATCAATGGGGCGGTCGTATCCTAAACTAAATCCTTTTGAATCGCAGCATGAAAAACGGGTGGTTGTGGTTAGAGGTTATCTGGAAAGCAGCGATGAAGCAACGACTCAACGTTTGAATGATTTTGTCGCGGAATTTAATAAAAACACTAAACTTCAGGGGCAGGCCCAGATCCAATCGGGGCAAGCCCAGATCCAATCGGGGCAAGCGACTCTGGTAAAATT
>CAKKQI010000168.1 GCA_919901895.1 Candidatus Brocadiaceae bacterium
ATCCATCAGCAGGTTTATCAGCCGGAGCTGACGAAAAAACAGAAACTTTTAACGAGTCCAACCGGATTATTTTTTGGTGCGGTAGGGAGCGGGGCGTTTTTCTGGGATATTAATCTTTCTCGCGATATTTATTACGTAGCTGAAGGCGTTCTTCAGGAGGGTGAATCTTTCCGGATAGAACCAAATAAATACTTTATGATGGGTGATAATGTTCACAACAGCAAGGATAGCCGTAAATGGAAAAAGCAAACCATCCCTCTTAAAAATGGGCCGGTGGTTGAATGCGATGCAGATTATTATGCAAAAGATAACCGGCAGATTAAAATATTGCGGGATTGGCAGAAAAATAAAGGTGGTGACGTCTGGGGGGTAGAACGGGTTATTTCTTTAGATCAGGTGAACGAAGAGGCCCTGGCCGGCTCTTATTATTACGGATTGGTTGATGAGGCGGAAATTTTTGGTAAGGCCCTGTTTGTTTACTGGCCATTCCGCCGGGCCAAGATTATTAAGTAAAAATTATTTTCCACATTGCGAAATTTTGTCATCATCCGTAACTTCTTTGATTTCAAAGAGTTAGAAGTCGGGGCAAACGACGAAAATCGTAGGCGTAACTTCTTGTATGGCAAGGTGTTATGTTAATAAGTGGCGAGAAAAACAGCTGGATTTTGCTTTTAAATGAATTTATTTTTGTAAAAAATTTTAGCATTATCCACATATTATCCACAATGAAAAATGTTATTAAAAGTTGAAAATTTAGTTAAAATTTACAGTAACCGGCGGGTCGTTGATGGGGTTAGTTTTGATATAAAACCAGGCGAGATTGTGGGGCTTTTAGGCCGGAACGGAGCCGGTAAAACGACTACCTTTAAAATGACGGTTGGGTTAGTCATCCCAAATGATGGCCGGGTCTATCTGAATGATCAAGAGATAACCAGATTACCGATGTATCAAAGGGCGCGTTACGGGATGGGGTATCTTTCCCAGGAGCCGTCAATTTTTCAACGGCTGACCGTGGAAGAGAATTTACTGGCTATTTTAGAAACCCTCCGGTTAAGTAAAGCGGAACGGGAATCCGAGGCCCGGCGTTTGCTGGAAGAATATGGTTTATTAAGATTGGCCAAACAGCTGGCCTGTACTTTATCAGGCGGAGAGATGCGGCGGCTGGAAATCAGCCGCGCCCTGATTACTTCCCCTCGTTTAATGCTGCTGGATGAACCATTTTCCGGAGTTGACCCGATTGCCGTAAGTGAAATCAAGGAAATTATCCGCGGGCTTAAGTCTAAAAATATCGGCGTGTTGCTGACCGACCATAATGTTAAAGAAACTCTTTCAGTTACCGACCGTTCTTATATTATTGACGAGGGGAAAATTTTATCAAGCGGAACGCCGGTTGAAATAATGAACGATCCCCTGGCCCGGAAAAAATATCTCGGTGAAAAGTTTACAATGTAAGACATCCTATAATGAGAGGATGTCTGATAATCTGTGTAATCGCTATTCAAAACCCTGCACCACGTCGGGTGCAGGATGGTGATCCGCCTTAGGCGGACTACGTGGTTCACCAATCGGTGTAATCAATTATAAAAAGGATAAAATATGATTACAGGTTATTTACTCGGTATAATTATTTGCGGTTTTATCGGGTTAACCGTTCTGGGAAGCATTATCGTCCAGCGCCATAAATTAAGATATTTTCTTGTTACCATCGCCGGTTGGTTGCTTCCCGGTTTGGGTTTCTGGTTAATCGGGAAAAAACAAAAAGCAATTATTTCCGGTGCACTGG
>CAKKQI010000169.1:0-1971 GCA_919901895.1 Candidatus Brocadiaceae bacterium
TCCTTATAATCACGGAGTTGAGTCGCCGATTCACCGCTCAAACGCGAAGTTTTTTTAACTACCAGACGGCTATCCGGCTGAAGCGTCATCTCAAAATCATTCTGAATGGCTTCCTGCCCGGCCTCATTTAAAGGTGTTTTGACGGCCGGAACTGTATTTCGACTAATTAAAAAACCGCTGGCCCCCTGATAAGCGCTTAATAAATTATTAAACGGCACCGTATCAAATGAAGGGTTTAAATAAAATATTTGGTCGTTTCCGCCTGAGGCGGGAAGTTTAAGAACTACCAGCGGGGTGGTGAATTGCCCGAGGGAATTCACTTCGCTGATTAATTCGCCGGCTGATTGGTTCCGAATCCATAAAAAATCAGGGTTAAATCCGGCTATTTTCAACATCCCGTATAAAAGATAAGTTTTATCCAGACTGTTGCCTGATTTATTTTTAAAAATCAGATCCAGCGGTTTAGGTTCGTAACTGTATTCGGCCGGTGGCACCTCAATATATCTTATTTCTTTTGCCACATAATCATATAACGCCCGGGCCAGCGCTTCCTTATTTTCCGCTTCCGGCGGATACCCGGCGCTTAATTCCCCGATTTTTTTCTTTAAAGCTGCGGTCGTGTTTAAATTTTTTTCCAGCATCTTAAAATAGGCCTGTCAGATTTCCACCGTAGTTGTTTTAAGAGCGGCGACTAAGACCGGCACTGTATCCTGGTATGTTGGCATATCAGTCTCGGCTTGTTCCATCCGCGGGGCATCCGTAATCGTCCAAGTATATTTTTTGTCTTCGCCTGCCTGTCCCGATTTTATCGGGAACGGAGTAATGGTTTCAGTGAGCGTCCGGCCCGGACGAACCACTTTCGTTTGGAGGTCTAAGTTTTTAGGAATTGTAATGGCGACAACTTTTTTTAATAACGGTTCCCGGTATTGAAAATATTCTTCAATTAGATAAGGCGTTAAAAGGCCGGTTTTATTTTTAGTCCGGGTAATCTGGTAATCGGTAATCGTATCCACGTTCACTTCCGGCAAGGCAAATTTCAAGCGATGCAGATTTTCATATTCCGGAGTCTGGTTGTAAACCGAACCGGCCTCAACGGCGTTATCGGCGATATGAAAAAGGTTTCCCGACGAATCGATGGTGCGGGCAAAATCTATTTCTACTTTCTCATCTTTTGAAAGATAAGTAACAGTATTATTGGCCACCGCTCCGATTCCCCGTTCCTGCAAAACTTTCCGAACGACGCGCCTGGTTTCAATGACCGAGTCGCCTGAGGCGGACGGTGTAATGGTAATCGTAACTTCTTCGTAAAGAGTCAGGTATCCGGCCAGCGGATGCTCGGTCCGGTCCGGCGCCGATTTCACCAGCGAATTTAATAATTCATCTTTCAGGTTTTCTAATTTAGTAACTTCATCGCCTTTTCTTTTCCGGGCCACTTCCAGGCGGATGACTTCCGAACGGGGGAAGGTTTCAACTTTATTAGTTTTATCAGACTGGAAAGAAACGGTCTCCTGGGTAACCGATTCTATTTTACCTTTATACTCCGCTCCATCTTTCAGGTAAATCATGTCTCCATCGGCCCCGCCGGAATGAAGCAGATAAAAAATCAAAACAATTAAAAATAAACGGGTAATCTTTGGCATCTGATTAATCTTTCTTGGCGTTTATCTTTTCAAAAAATATTTTTTCCTGGCTGAACCGGCTGGCCTGCTGCAGAAATTCTTTGTATTTTTGATAATCTTTTACCGGAATAATCCGTTTAAAACGTTGGAAATTCTCTTTAAAAATAATGACACCGTTTTCCGGTTGATATTCGTATGAGGCCTCATAAGTGGCGCAGCCGGAAAGTAATCGGTTATCGGTAACCAGGTTGTCGGTCTTACGGCCGGGGGCCGGATCATCCGCCGGGACGCATTCTAATTTAATATTGGCCGGCAAATATTTCACCCGGTAACCGGCCGGTATTTTAATGGA
>CAKKQI010000169.1:1981-2483 GCA_919901895.1 Candidatus Brocadiaceae bacterium
TGATTTTTAGTCTGGCGGCTGGTGCTATAGACCAGATCGTATTTTCTCTGGTCTAAAGCAATTTCGCTGAAATTATAGGCCAGCCCGGGCATCCCGAAAATCATTAAATCTCCGGCAAAAATGGGATAGCGGGGTAAAATATATTGATAAGTTATTTGCAACGGTTTAAGGAGCGTTTCCAGATTGGCGATTTTGAATTCCATTAACCGGCCGCCCGGGCTGAGGTTATTGATGGTGCGTTGATAAACGTCCTGGCGCTGTTCTGCCGGGACGGTTTCCCAGAAACTCCTGAGATTGGCTTCGTAAGGGCCGGTATAATCCGCCTGGACCCGGCCTTCCGTATCGCCGTTCGCTTGAAGAATAATTTCAGTGTGATAAGAATTTAGATTGTGGCTGGGCGGCGGGACTTCAATAAAATTAATTTCGCCGGTGATTTCATTAACGACGCTGATACCGTGATCGCCTTCGTTAAAATAAGGATAACGAAAGTCTCGGGTGACTG
>CAKKQI010000170.1 GCA_919901895.1 Candidatus Brocadiaceae bacterium
GTCCGGCTAACAGGAAGTGGCGAATAAAATCTTCAGCGGATGTCTGACTAAATAATTTCGTAAAAGGTAAGACCAGGCAGACCGCCGCTCCCAGCTGTTTAAATAACAACAAACGATGCTCCAGGGAAGTGATAAAAAGAGGTTTTCCTTTTTGTAAAATTTCGCGGGGATGTTGCCTGAAAGTAAGAATTACGGAAGTGCCCTTAATTTTTTTAGCCCAATTAACCGCCTCTTTGATGATTTTCTGGTGACCCCGGTGCACGCCGTCAAAGATACCCCAGGTGATGATCGGTTTTTTAAAATGGCCGCCTGGTATTTTATTTAAGGCGCTGATTATTTGCATGCTCTAATTCTTGTAATTTCTTTTTGATCTTTTGTCTTTCTTCCGGTTCCAACCGGTTAATAAAAAGCACTCCGTCCAGATGGTCAATTTCATGCTGGATCGCCCGGGCCAGCAAATCTTCGGCGGTTAAATTAATCTCATTTCCGTTCAAATCTAACGCCCGGCAGACTAACCGGGCGGAGCGGCCAACCGGAGCGGTAATACCGGGAACGCTCAAGCAACCCTCTTCCTGGATCACCGACCCGCTCTGTTCGGCAATCAACGGATTAATTAGAACCAGCTCATCTGGCGGCTTTTTAGTCAGGTTAATTACCGCCAGACGTAACGAATATCCCGCCTGCGGAGCGGCTAATCCCACCCCGCCTTCTTTATACATTAAATCAAACATCTGCCGGACTAATTTATTTACGGAGCGGTCAATCACGGCAACTTTGAGCGCCTTTTTCAAAAGTTTAGGGTTGGGGTAAGTTAATACTTTCATAATACGCCAGCCCGGAGAGGCCCCGATAAAATCTCGCCGGATTCGCACAGATGTTATTGGTAATATCTGCACCTATCTATGTAATATACCATTTGTTTCAAACAGAATCAAAATATTTCTTGACCAAGTTAGAAATCGCGGTATAATATAAAAATTTTAAGGGATAAATTTTCATTTATGCTTGACATCACAAAATTACTCGGTAAAGCCCAGGAGTCCTTTGACAAGCGTAATTATGATTATGCGATTGACCTGACCCGGCAGATTATTGACCTGGACCAATCAAATGCCCGGGCCCGCCAGATTTTGCGTACCAGCACGTTAAAATCAGCGGAAATGAAAGGCCAACTCCCCGGCAAAATAACGGCGGCGCTCAAAGGATTTATTCCGTCCGTAATGATAATAATGTATAAGTTTCTTGTCCAAAATCCCGTTAAATTATTAAGCGCCTCGGAAACTTATCTCGCCCGGAACCCGACCGGACTCTGGGGCCGGCAAACGATCGGCTTAACCTTAAAAAATTTAAATTATTTTGATAGCGCCATCAATGAATTTGAAGGGATTTTAACATTGAACCCCCGTCATTTATTCTCGGCCAAAATACTGGGCGAGTTATATCGTCTTAAAAAAGATATGAAAAAATCACAGTATTATTATCAACTGGCTTTATCCATCAACCCAACCGACCCGGATGCGCCGCGGGCGTTAAAAGACCTATCGGCCTTAACGAGTTTAAGCGAGGGCTGGGCCACGGCTAAATCAACCCACGATGTCATCCGCGATAAAACCGGGGCCACTGCTTTAGAACAGGACAGCCAGTTAACCCGGACGGAAAATATTGACGAGGAAATCCAACAACTTAAAGAACAGGCGAACCAGATAATGGATAACCAGGAAAAGGTCAAATCCCTTAAAAAAATAGCCGAACTCTATCTGCAAAAGAAAGATTACGACGGAGCGGAAGAAAGTTATCGCCAGGCCGCCCGGCTGGCCCCTTCGGATGCTTCCCTGGAAATGAAAATCGGCGATATTAAATTATTATCTCTTGACCACCGGATTAACGAGATTCAAAAACAACTGGCCCACCAGCCCGGCGACCTAAAACTTCAGCCGGAATTACAGGCATTGCAACAAACTAAGAAACAATTCCAGGTGGAAGAATACCAGCGGCGGGTTAAAGCCCATCCGACCGATTTAGCCGTTCATTTCCAGTTAGGCGTCGCCCTGTATACGACCGGCCAGATTGAAGAAGCCATCGCCGAATTCCAGAAGACGGTCAGCGACCCGAAACGAAAAGTTGATTCTTTTAATTACCTGGGTTGTTGCTTCCTGCATAAGAAACATTTTGACCTGGCCATTACCCAGTTTAACAAAGCGTTAGAATCCGGCGTGCTGACCTCGGTCCAGGTTAAAAATATCCGTTATAATCTGGCCCGGGCCTACGAACAGGCCGGCCAACGGGCTCAGGCCCTAACCGAATATAAAAAAATAATAGAAGTGGATATTAACTATAAAGATGCCGCGAAAAAAGTAGAGCAATTAAAATAATACTAACAACTGATTTCACGGATTAGAGCGGATGATACATATTTAATCGGTGTAATCTATTTTTAAATCTGTGTAATCTGTGGTTAAAAAGGAGGAATCAAATGGCCCATTCGTTATCGGCTAAAAAAAGAGCCCGCCAATCGTTAAAACGCTACGCCCGGAATAAACCCGTCAGGACGCAGGTAAAAAGCGAAGTGAAAAAAATGCGCCTGGCCGTGGCGGACCTGCTTAAGAAAAAAAACGATCCGGCTCAATCAGGCCAGGAAACAACCACGAGTATATCCGAATCCCTTAAAAAAGGACTCAGTCACGCTTATACTGTTTTAGACGAATCTGTTTCCAAAGGCGTGATTCATAAGAACAAAGCCGCCCGGTTAAAATCACGGCTGACGTTAGCCGCGAATAAAATAGGTATCTAAC
The DNA here is from genome assembly GCA_919901895.1 of Candidatus Brocadiaceae bacterium. Lineage (GTDB taxonomy): Bacteria > Planctomycetota > MHYJ01 > JACQXL01 > CAKKQI01 > CAKKQI01. Next base: position 2,793 of record CAKKQI010000170.1, read on the forward strand.
CAAAAAATTTACACTATTTATGACCGGCATTCTTTATCTCGTCGCCACCCCAATCGGAAATCTGAAAGATATCACGTTAAGGGCG
>CAKKQI010000171.1 GCA_919901895.1 Candidatus Brocadiaceae bacterium
TGGAAAAAATAATTTCCAACTTGCAAAATGTCCCGACCGATAAATTATACAGCAGATTTTTTGATACTGCGCGGTTGGAACTCATTGATTTTCCGACAATGCTGGAAAGAATCAAGAATCAACAAGTTGTTTACGTCGGTGAAACACATAATAATGAATCGCATCACCAATTACAATTAAATATTTTAAAAGAGATCCATAAACATAATTCTCAGGTAGCGGTCGGAATGGAATTTCTTTATCGGCCTCAAGAAAAAGATTTGAATCGTTATAGCCGGGAACAATCTCTTTCTGATGAAGAATTAAAAACAATGGTGGCGGCCGGTTTTGGCGATGTTTATCCGATGTACGTACCAATTCTAAAATTTGCCCGCGATAACCGTTTAATAATAAAAGGATTAAATGTCTCCCGCGGGTTAAAAAAGAAAATGACGGAAGTCGGCTGGGATAATCTGACCGATGGCGAAAAAAAACTGATTGCCCGGGATATTGACACCTCTAACCAGGCACACCGTGAGTTTGTCCTGAAAGCATTCCAGAACGGAATGATGAAAATGGGCGTTATGCCTGAATCAATGATGGACAAATTCTACTTATCTCAATGCGTCTGGGATGAAACAATGGCCGAATCGGTCGCTAATTATTTCAAAGAAGTTAACAATCCATCCGCTCAGATGATCGTCATCGCCGGGAACGGTCATATCAAATATAAGTTTAACATTCCGGAACGGGCGGCTAAACGATACCAGCTGACTTATAAAACTTTGATTCCCTGCGAAATAAACGACAGCCAATCCCTGACTAATGAAATGTTAGACCTGACCATGGGCGATTTCATATTTTTCTCGCCGCCGGCCCCACCGGAAGAAGAAAAAATGATGGGAAGATAACTGGCTCAGCAATGAAAATATTTTTAAAATTATTTGGTGTTTTGTATATTTTACTTTGCCTATCTGTCCCGCTCTGTTTTATAAAATTATCAAAACCGCAACCACTCGGCACTAAAGAAATAATCTTATTAAGCGCCGTTTCTTTTATTTTCCTGTCCGGCGGCATATTTTTCTTCATCAGCGCCCGGTTGTTTACTTTAATTAATGAAATAAAAACGAAATTATCAGGTGTCAAATCAACCCCACCACCTGCCCCGATGGTATCGGGGCCTGGGTACCAACCTATGACTGCAGTAAAAAAAGCGCCTCTGCCTCCGTCCCGACAACCAACCACTCCTTTATCCGCCGCTTCAATGGTTCCATCAAATAGTCCGCTAAAAAAGACACCGGCCTTAAAAACGAAGATGCCTCTAACGACCACCACACCATCGCAACCGGCTTCCCAAATTGGAAAACCATCTTTTGTTAAAGAGCAAATTTCTTTCAAACCTGCGCCGCGACCAGCCCCAGTAAAACCAGGTCCTGCCTCGCCGTCAAGCGGGCCTGATTTTGAACGGGTGGTTACAGATTTAAAAAATTATATCAAACTGGAAAGTTGGACTCTGGCCCTGCAAAAAGCCAATGAATTGGTTCATTATTATCCGGAAACCGAGGAAGCCGAACGGGTCAGAAGCAATCTCGGTTTTCTGACCCAGAAGGTGAAAGAAAACCGGGCGGGGGAATCTTAGCGGAAATTCACTAACCTCTTAAAACCTCTTATAAAATTTAAGAGCGTGTAACAAAAAGAAAATACAAGTAGCGGCGACCCTTGTGGTCGCCTCATAAAGGCGGGGACAAGCCCCGCCGCGTAAAAATGGAAATAGTAGCGTTCATTATTAGTATTTTTGCTTTAGTTATTTCTGGTATAGCCTTGTATTATACCTATTTTGTGGGGCCGGATATTAAACTTATTTTTAATAAAAAAGATAGAAATGCTGTTTTTGATCTTTCAAGTGGCGGTTTGGCTGAATTTGAAGGGGTTTTTATTAACCGGGGGAATAGGGATGGTTATATCCACGGCACTAATTTTAAGAGATCGGGTTTAGTCGTGAATAGTGAAAACAAAAATATTCTTTGTATTCCTAATTTTGTCATTGTGGTTAACCCTCAAGCACCATTAGGGATAACTTTAAATCCTAAAGAAATTAGAACTCCTTTTTTAATTGAGAAAGGAGGCGTTTTTTCTATCACAATTTATATTCATAGACAAGGATGCTCTGCTCTCGAAGATGACGAAGAAAACCAGAAATGGTTTAAAAATCATTCTAATTGGAAACTTAAAATCAAATTTTATTATACTACGACCGATAAAAACGGACTAAAAACGAAACATGAAACTTTAAATTTGATAATTTAACCCATTAAATATATCTATGTTTCATTATTGTAGTTGTCAAGCCTATATTCACCTTTGCACTCGCGATAAACATTTGAACAAGTTCAAAATCTGGTACTCTTAAAAGAATATCTTGTAGGATAGTTGCTATTTATTTTTAACCCCGTTTTTTGTACGATATTTTTTTTTGGCCGGCCTATTGAAAAATCTTTAAGCGCCCTCGGCCGCAAACTTTTTATAAAACAAATCAAACTTACCGGATTTAATGGATTCCCGAATCCGTTCCATCAGAGTTTCAAAATAGTAAAGATTATGAAGTGACATTAACGAAAGTCCTAAAATTTCTTCGCTGTTAAAAAGATGCCTCAGATACGCCCGGGAAAAATTGCGGCAGGTATAACACCCGCAATTACGGTCAATTGGTTGGTCGTCTTCTTTATAATTACTATTCTTAAGACGTAAAATTCCTTCCGGCATTTCGGATGAGGGGTCAACAAAACCCCAACTATTCCGTCCGTTCCTGGTCGGCAAAACGCAATCAAACATATCCACTCCCAAACGAACCGCTTCCAGAATATCACGCGGTAGGCCAACCCCCATTAGATAACGGGGTTTATTATCCGGGACGTCTGAAACCGTTGATTCTAACGCCTCCTTCATTTTCTCGCTACCTTCACCGACGCTTAACCCGCCAAAAGCATAGCCGGGAAAATTTAGTTCTTCCAGTTGTTCCAGGCATTGTCGACGCAGGTCCGGAAAAGTTCCCCCTTGAATAATTCCGAAAAGTACCTGGTCGTCTCTCTTTTTTACTAAGCGACTGCGCCGGACCCAATCAATCGTCCGCTCCATCGCGCGTTTGGCCATCTCATACTCACAAGGATAAGGCACCGGCTGGTCAAAAGGCATAACAATATCCGACCCCAGGGCTTCTTGGATCTCCATCACGCGTTCCGGCGTAAAAAAAACAGACGCTCCGTCAATATAAGAACGAAACTCCACCCCATCATCGGTAATCCTGACTAAACGCGGATTCTTACTACGCGGCGCCGAGAGAGAAAAAACCTGATAACCGCCGCTATCGGTTAAAATTGGTCCGGACCAGCCCATAAATTTATGAAGCCCGCCCATTTTTTTAATGATTTCTATTCCGGGCCGGAGTGAAAGATAATAGGCATTGCACAGAACTATCTCAACTTTGGCTTCTTTCAATTGAGCCGGCGTAAGCGTCTTAACCGTTGCCTTAGTTCCGGGCGGCATAAAGACAGGGGTTTGAAATGAACCGTGCGGAGTGGTGATTTCTCCGGTTCGGGCTTGGGTATTTTTATCTTTAGCCAGTATTTTAAAGAACATAGCGGTTATCGTTACGTCCTCTGGTAATGTAACTCAAAACTTTCCGCCATAGGCGGATCGCCTTTGGGGATAGTTTTGATTCTTATTGAGCTATATCCGGCTCAACTCTAAAGAGTTGAGTTACATTCTCTGACGAGGTAACTAAAAACTTTAGTTTTGATTCTTATTGAGTTACATTAGGCCTAATATATCTTGACCACTTTGGCGCCGGGGTAATAATATTCCAGAACCTGCAGGGTATTAAACCCTTTTTCGGTCATTCCGCGGGTGCCTTCCTGGCACAGCCCCACCCCGTGTCCCCACCCCCGGCCGCTAAATTCAAAAGTATTACCTATTTTTTTTATTTTAAAATAAGTGCTGAATAACTTATTCGGACCAAGGGCAATCCGGAATGGCTGGGCGCTGATGATCATCTCTTCAAACTTCCCGGGAATTTTAATACCCAGCGTCCGGGCGTGCCCGCCCGGAGCCGATTCAATTACCCTGATATCATCAATTGATGAAGCGTTTTCCAAACTTAATTTCTTAATAATCTCCTGTTCATCAATCGTCACCGACCAGTGATTAAATTTAGAACCATAACAATAACCGCAAATCCGTCCTTTTAAAGGTTCCATAAACGGCCCATCCCAGATTAAATTGACCGGTTCGGTCTGCCCGCCGCAAGTATCATGAAAAATAGAATCAAATAATCTTCCGTTATAAATCAGAATTACACCGCGGGTATGATCCACCGTCTCATAAATTTTCTGGGTAGTTCTCTCTTCGCCGCGATAAACCTGCGTAAAAATATCGTCGGTCACATCGGCCCCGCCCAGGCGGGACGAGCTGCGTTTTATTCTGGATAAAGCAAACGAACGAGCCGCCACAGCCTGCGCACTTAAAGCCGCCGGCGGAAAAGCGCTGTTCATCTCGCTGCTGA
>CAKKQI010000172.1 GCA_919901895.1 Candidatus Brocadiaceae bacterium
AATATTACCATTGCTAATCCGACCATTACAGCCGAAACAAAGAACATTACCGGCAATAACGGTGTATACCAGATAGAATGTAATTTGTCGGGAACGATCAGAAAAAGAGAACCTAAAGATGATTGGTGCAGTGTGGAGAGTATAATACCGGCAATCACCAGTGGAATTGTCACCACCTTAATAATTTTGAGCAGGCCGTCCATCTTGAATTTTTCCAATGCGGCCGGACTGAATTCCAAAGCCAGAACAGTCGAATATAACATCACGCACCAGCCGACTTCAAACATTACCGAATGAGGCTGCCACATTACCATTGGATGCCAGATGTTATAGGGCTTGCCTAAGTCAAACAGTAAGGCTACAATTACGACCATATATCCCAGAAAGGCGGTCAGGATCGCCGGGCGCAGAATGGGATGGTATTTTTTAAGGTTAAATATGTAAACTGCGGCGGCAATAGTAAAGCCGCCGGCGGCTAACGCCACGCCGGAAAGAACATCGACGCCAATCCACAGCCCCCAAGGAAACGTATCGCTAAGATTCGTCGATGCGCCCAATCCTTTGGCAAATCGATAAACAGCCATGACAGCGCCGAGCAATATTAAAAATAATAAAATAATTGTTCCCGGGGTAACTAACGGTATATTTTTGTCGTTGTTTTTCATAATTTAGTGCTCCTGTTTTTCTAGCTTCTTGATTTCTTCTCGCCTTTTGCAGATGAACCAGAAACCGGTCAGGGCTACGGCCAATCCGCCGACCACGAATGGTATCTTTGACAATGCCTGCCAGGTGTAATGCGGCAATGGTTTATTGGGGAGGGTCGTATTAAACCCGAGTTTTTCAAAAGGGATACTTGAAATATATAACCAGGATGTTCCACCGACCTCATCTTTTCCATAGATGTGGCTGATATATCTGTCCGGGTTCCTGGCAACTTTGTCTTCAGCCATTTTTAAAATGTCGTCGTATTCGCCAAATTGCAAAGCCGCTGACGGGCAGGTCTGGGAGCAGGCCGTCTTTTTACCTGCAGAAATCCGGTCAAAACAGAAAGTGCATTTTTTGATGGCGGGTAACGCCTTATTCCACTCATACTTAGGCACCTGAAACGGGCAGGCCAACATACAATAACGGCAACCCATACATTTGCCTTCATCGTAAATCACCGGTCCTTCACTGGTCTTAACAAGAGCAGCGACCGGACAGGCCGAAACGCAAGCCGGGTCCTTGCAGTGCATACACTGGGTTTTAATAAACTTCCAAAAGAATTTACCGTTATCCTGTCCTTCTACAAAACGGACTTTTGTATAGGTGCTCCAGTTAAGTTGAGGCGGATTCTCATAAACGCCTTGCCAGGTGGTCTGCTCAGCCGGCAGTT
>CAKKQI010000173.1:0-2588 GCA_919901895.1 Candidatus Brocadiaceae bacterium
TTTCGCTGTTCGCCGATTTGCTTCCCCAGACTTGGAGTGGCCCCGGCTGAACTGTTGCCGAAATCAGGGGATATCTCAATGGAGATATTGTCGTTGATGTTCTTGGAAACAAACAGTATCAGCATATGCGCTCCGTAAAAACCCATACCGTTTTCCTCAGAATCGTTATACTTTACCCCATTGACTTTGCTAGTTCCCGAGGACGAGTCAGAGAGCCAAGGACCCTTAACATGCGCGCCGAACTTGATTTCCTTATCCTTTTCTTCGGCGTTAGCCACAACGGCTAATCCCATGAAAAGGACGATCACGCCCAGTATCAATAAACCTTTTTTTACCATCTCCTTATCTCCTTTATTAAGAATCAGGTTAAAATGCACCTTAACTCCTTGTGTATCAAAGAATTTCCGCCATAAGCGGATCAGCCTCAGGCTGAAAAGGTATGCGAAACTTGTTTAGCAGGTCTTCGCACTTAACCCTTTGTGAGTCAATCCCGAAAACTTACCTCCTTTCATTAATATTCTATTTAACATCAGATATTTCTTCACCCTGACGATACAGGGAAGTTATCAAGTTAGAAAGCGATAAATTTATCCGCCGGATTTTAGTTAATATACCCGGACGGTTTTCGGTGTTATCTACTGTCTTATTGTTACGGATAGCCGCACGGGTTCTGTTCCAGACACTCGGTAGTGTATTCCAGGAAAGACTCAGTACCGCCGCAATCCGATGACTGCGTAACCCGAAGACTCTAAACGGGGCAAGTAATTTTCCTATGCCGGTAGTCATTTCTTCCGGTGTGGTGAAAAGATTGAGAAGAAAAGTGAGCCAGATCAAAAATATAATCCGCAGAGCAAAAAGTCCGCCGGTGGCCAAGCCCTGTTCGGTTATCTTCAGCGGGCCAAGACTTACCAGCACATTGTTTCCATAACTAAAAAGTACCGGGAAAGTAAAAGAAATAATAATGAAAGAAGATAGCCGCCGGAAACGGGAAAGAGTGGAAATATAAGCGGTTCCGGGTACTTTCGTTAGTAACATTAACCCGCCTAATGTTACGCCGAGAGCCAGATAACCCCACCAGTTGGTCAGGAAAAGAACCAGAACGGAAAAGATGATCGTAATGAATATTTTCCACTGAGGCGCCAACCTGTGTAAAAATGATATTCTGGCGCCTGATTGGGACGAGAAGTCAACTAATTTATCCGTATCAGGAACCGGTATATTATTTTTTCCTATTGAGCCAACCGCATATTTCAACTGCCAAAGCACCTGTGCCGCTACCAAGCCGGTTAACAAACCCATGACAATGCTGCTGATCATTAAAAGCGGGAGGAAATAAAAAATACTTGGGTGTTTTATCAAGAGATAATAAGCCAGAGCCAGTTGGCTAATATTATGGATCACGGCCCCGATAATACTTATTCCGATGAGACTGAAGCCATATTTACTCAAGCGGGAACTGAGCCGGTAAAATACCCACATAAATATTGTGCTCAGCAACGCTCCGGAGACACTTAAGATAAAAGTCGGTGTCAAAAATGTTCCCAGAACAAAGGAACTGAGCACACATCTTAAGATGGAAATTTCCATCGCCGCGCCGAATCCCATTTCCACCAGTGCCACCAGAGTAATCATATTAGCTAAGCCCAGGCGAACTCCCGGCACCGGATGAGGAATAAGCGATTCCGATATTTGCAAAACCGTGGCAATAGAAACCAGTGCCGCAACCCGGGTAATATTACTCTTCGTTTCCTGGTCCACCTTATCCGATTCAGTAACTGATGGCATTGTATTCATTTCTGCTACCTTTTAGTTCCAATAACACCTTATTGGGCAGGCAAATAATAGTTTCACCGGCCTGTTTAATCAATCCTGCATGGGTGCAGATATGCGCCGGACAGTCCGCATTCACTACCCGCACTCCTTGTACCGGGTCAATCTCTATATTCATCTGACCGGATATCACTTTCAGATTTATCATTTCTTTATGATTTATCTCTATCTCCTGAACAACCTGACCATCCTGATAGATAACCAGTTTTGCCTGGCTATCCGTTGAGGCATTACAGACAGCCAACAGAAACCAGAAAGAACCAAACAATACCCCGATCATCAGGATGATATCCGGCAGTCCTAACCGATATCCTATTTCTGTTTGATGCATAAATTCATATTTTGAGACTGTTGAAAAACCCTCTTTTGTGTCATTGCGAGCCCCGTTTATCGGGGCGTGGCAATCTAACACGAAGTGTCATTGCGAACGAAGTGAAGCAATCTCATCGGGATTGCTTCGTCGTTTCACTCCTCGCAATGACATTTGGGACACTTTTTCAACAGTCTCATTTTTACTTTAAGATGCAGCCTGTTCTTTTTTAATCCACATCTCATAAAGCGGAATTACAATCTCAAATAAGATACACAAACCGAGCAACATACCGGAAAATATCATTAAATAAGCGCCCCAACCCGCCACATATTTGATAACCCACATTGATCCTATGTCAATGATAACAGCGGCAAACGAAGCAACTAATACAAACCCCTTCAACCACGACGGCAGGGTCGTAGTAAAAATAAAAAGCAATCCCAGA
>CAKKQI010000173.1:2598-2817 GCA_919901895.1 Candidatus Brocadiaceae bacterium
CCAGCAAGCCCATCGCGATTAAATGCGTATGGGTGGCTGATGTCATCGTCGGCAAATCCATCCCCGGATAAGCGGCCGGGTCTTTCTCCGAACCGCGGTAATGATTAACAACGCCTTCGTAGATCCATAAAGATTGAATTTTCACTTCTTTTACTGTCTTTATTCCGTCCGGCGTAGTCACCTCAGTAGTAACTTCTTTTATTCCATCCATTGAAGTCC
>CAKKQI010000174.1 GCA_919901895.1 Candidatus Brocadiaceae bacterium
GTTATTAACGCAAATTACCGTCATATCAATATTGCGCCGGGCGGCGTGGATGAAATGATTCCCCCCGATGGAAATCAAATCGCCGTCCCCGCTGAAAACTACCACTTTTAAATCCGGATTAGCTAATTTTAAACCGGTCGCAAAAGGAATCGCCCGCCCGTGTGTCGTATGAAAAGAATCCATTTTGATATAGCCGCCCACCCGGCCGGTACAACCGATTCCGGAAACCACGGATAATTTATTTTGATTGATTTTAGATTTGATGATGGCTCGCAAAAAAGCATTAAGCGCGGTGCCCAACCCGCAACCGCTGCACCAGATATGAGGAATCCGCTCCTGGCGCAGGAATTGGTCCATCGGATGTAAGAATTCGGTTGATTCGTTCATATTATTTCTTTAATTACTCTTAACACTTCTCTCGGGTCATGGGTTGCGCCGCCCAGATGCGGAATAGAAATCACCCGGGCTTTACCGCCGGCACAACGTTCCACTTCCAGAACAATCTGTCCGGCGTTAAGTTCCGGCACGATCAATGCCTTAACCCGCGCCGCCAGATTTCTAATTTTTTCCTCCGGAAACGGCCAGACCGTGATTAGTTTTAATAAACCAACTTTAATGCCGTCCTGCCGGGCCTGCCGGATGGGCCAGATGGCTGTCCGGGCTGAAATGCCATAAGCGCAAACCACTATCTCCGCGTCTTCCATATAATATTCTTCAAACATAATAATTTTATCGCGATTACGCCTGATTTTATCAATTAGCCGCTGAACCAAGACCTGTTGCGCTTCCGCACTGATAACCGGATAACCTTTTTCATCATGCGTTAAACCTGTAATGTGAATATGATACCCAGCGCCGGCGTTTACCATCTGAGGAACCAGGTCCTCTTCCGGATGGTAAGGCCGATATTTTTCCGGCGGGAGTGTGGTCTGCCGGCGTTGATATATTTTAAGTTCAGCCGGTTCCGGAATAATCACTTTTTCCGTCATATGTCCGATAACTTCATCGGCCATCAATAGAACCGGCAGGCGGAATTGTTCCGAAAGGTTAAACGCCTTGATAGTTAGTTCAAACATTTCCTGGGGCGAGGATGGGCAGAGGGCGATGATTTCATAAGAACCGTGGGAACCCCAGCGGGCCTGCATCATATCACCCTGGCCGACCAGCGTCGGCAATCCGGTGGAAGGCCCGGCCCGTTGAACATTTACCACGACGCAGGGTGTTTCCATCATAATCCCCAGGCCGAGGTTTTCCATCATCAGACTGAACCCGGGTCCGGAGGTGGCGGTCATTGAACGCACGCCGGCCCAGGAAGCGCCTAAAATGGCGGACATAGAAGCGATTCCATCTTCCATTTGTAAAAAAGTACCGCCCAGTGACGGCAATCGCTCGGCCATCCGTTCGGCAATCTCGGTCGCCGGGGTAATCGGATAGCCGGCGAAAAAACGGCAGCCCGCGGCAATCGCCCCTTCGGCGCAGGCAATATCACCGCTCATAAAATGCTGGCCGGTTAAAACCGCGGTGGATTTTTCAATCATTATTTTTACTCTTGGCTTTTTTCTCTTTTGGTTCTACCGTTTTTTCGTCTTTCGTTTTCCCGGTTGGGCTAAGATCGGCCTCGCAATATACCGCAAAATCAGGACAGATCACCCCGCAGAAATTACAGGCGATGCAATCCTCCGGCCTGGTTACTTCGGGAAAATGATAACCCTTGAGATTATATTCGGGGGATAACTCCAGAACTTTTTTAGGACAGAATTCAATGCAAAAAGAACAACCTTTACAGCGTTCTTTCAATAGGCGCATTTTACCTTTGGGCACTTTGATAATTTCAAAGTCTGAAGAAACCTGATTTTTTTTGGTCTTCATACGTTAGCCTAACCGGTGTATCTTGTTAAAATCTTATGATATTAATAACCGATTGTCAATAAAATTAGGCAGGTGATTTTATGAGGCGGAGCGGGCGGGCTACGGAATGGGTCATAAGCGGCGAAATGTGAAAGGATACTTGCCGGAGAATTATCAGGGAGCCGTGGATAATCGGTTAAAGGTGGCTTATAATATGAAAGGGTATGATGAGGCGAAGGATCTATTATTAAAGACGTCCGAATACCTAAAAGAAATAAATCCAAGCGCGGCGCGGAGTTTGGAAGAGGGAATGGAAGAGACCCTGACGGTGCATCGGTTAGGATTGCCGGATATTTTAAGGAAAACTTTATCCAGTACTAACTTTATAGAATCAACGTTGTCCATAACCAGGGATGTAACCGGCAATGTCAAACACTGGCGCCGAGGCGACCAGCGGTTAAGGTGGGTGGCCAGTGCGCTGTTGGAGGCAGAGAACCGGATGATTCGGATAAGAGGATATCGGACGGCGAATCCCACGAATAATTCGTGCTATTCGTTCCATTCGTGTGATTCGTGTTCTTCTTCACCCATTAGGTAAAACCATTTGGGTATCATAAATTGCTGTATCTTCCCGATATTCTGATAGTTGGGTAATTTTATATTCTCTCTTTCGTGTTCCATATGGCGGATACGGGATGATATTTATTCAGTATCCCGAAAGCAATCAGGATTTCATAAGGTTAAATACGGAATTTACGGTCGTGGCACCATAGACGCCACGACCTATCTCTAACGGGGTTGACAATGAACCGGGATTATGTTGTCAAAATCCCAGTTTTATGTTGACAATAAGCATAATAAGGGCAATATTTTCCTTTAAATAGATATTTTCCTATATAGGAAAATATCTAATAAAAAGAAATATTTCTCTTGACAAGCATTTCACTATATGATAAAGTGCCTATATAAAGGAAATATTACTAACTATGCTATAGAGTTATATGACAGAACAAGAGATTATTGAGCGTATAAAAACAGAAGAGCCGCTTAAAGGGTTGTCTGATATTCGCATTCGTACTGTTGAACCTCAACCCAAAGGTCTTGACCCAAATGTCCGGCCTGATGTGGCTATAACCATGGAATTTACCGGTATTGTAATAGCATTATACGGCGAAATAAAGACACAAGTTACGCGTAAGATTCTAGAAGAAACAGGGCGTTTGCTTGCTCGTTCTAATATAAATAAGACCGATATTCGGTATGTTTTGATATGCCCGTTTCTATCGCCTGAAAACCAGAAATACTGTCAGGAAAATCAGATTGACTTTATAGACCTATGTGGTAATATATTAATCAGGATACCCGGAAAAGTATTAATTCAGCGATTAGGCCAGCCGAATATCTATAAAACGTCTCAATTATTAAGAGACCCTTTCTTTGGTGCATCTTCCCGGGTCGCGCGTATATTACTCCAATTCCCCGGTCGTATATGGACCGTGTCAGAGATACAGCAAGAATTGATAGAAGAATCATTCAAGCAGGGTAAAGATACATACTTTCAAATCAGTTTATCTTCCGTCTCCAAGACAATTAAATCCTTAGAAGAAGCATTATTAGTTCGTCGGGATGGCGTAAAGATAATTGTCCTCGACCCTAAACAGATTCTGTTCAACTGGATTGAAAAATATCA
>CAKKQI010000175.1 GCA_919901895.1 Candidatus Brocadiaceae bacterium
CCGTAAGGTAGCAAAACTTTTTCGGAATTGCATAGTTCATGATTACGAGAGAATAAAAACAAGGATATAAGTCCCGAATTGAGTTCGGAACAGGCTGGTTGGAATAAATTGGTAAGTTTATCATTAAAATAAAAGATAAAGTCTCGACCGTCCGGTAATCGTTATTAAACTGGAGCCAGGATTTTTATTTCAGTTCTACTTTGGCGCCGGAGGCTTCCAGTTCTTTTTTGATTTTTTCCGCTTCGTCTTTAGGGATGCCTGTTTTTACTGGTTTGGGCGCGCCATCAACCAGATCTTTGGCTTCTTTCAAACCGAGATTGGTTACGGCCCGAACGACTTTAATGACCTGAATTTTGTTGGCTCCAATTTCTTTAAGGATGACATCAAAAGTGGTTTTTTCTTCCTGGACGGCGGCCGGTGCAGCAGCCGCAGCGGCTCCGGCGGCGACCGGCATGGCGGCGGTGACACCGAATTTTTCTTCAAATGACTTGACGAAATCTTTTAACCATAACACGCTGGACTGGCTGATAACTTCCAATAAGACCTCGTTTTTTTCCGGATCTTTTAAACCTTTAATATTTTCGGTTAACTCGGCAACGGTTGGCATATGAACCTCCTATTTCATTATAGATCTGGCTAAATATGAAAACCAGTATTTAAACACTTTTTTTAAAAAAGTCAAGAAAAAAATAAAAAAAAACGTATTTTTTTTGGCGGGGGAAAAGGGAGTGAAACTTATTGGTTTTCCAGCCATTGTTCCGGCGGAACCGGTTTGGTGGGCCGGGCCGGGGTTCCTTTAACAATCATCTTACTGGGAACATCTTTAGTAACAACGGAACCGGCGGCCACCAATCCGTCTTCACCAATGGTTACCCCCGGTAGGATCGTGGCATTGGCGCCGATGCGCGCACCCTTGAGCATGGTAACGCCTTTATGATATTTGAAACGTTCTTTGGTCCGGGCCAGAAAATTATCATTGGTAAAAGTTACCTCCGGCGCCACAAAACAACCGTCCGCAATACTGGATAAAGCACAAATATACGCCTCGGTTTCTATTTTACATTTTGAACCGATGCTGACTTTATTTTCAACGGTTACCCCGCGGCCGATAATCGTATAATCGCCGATGGTAACATCTTCGCGCACCGTCGCCAGGTCAGCCACCAATACATAAGGGCCTATTTTTGCGCCGGTATAAATTATCACCCCGGCCCCGATAATGGCATTAGACCCGATTTCTGCCGGCGGTAAAGGATTAGTGGCGCCTCCGATGGCCGAAAAAGCTGCTTTCATCGGCATTTTACCGATAACTGAGTGTTCATCAATTCGGACATTATCTCCGATGATACTGCCGGAGCGGATAATAACCTGGTGTCCAATCTGGCAATTTTGCCCGATTTTAACATCAGATTCAATAATAATCAGTTCGCCTAATCGGGTTCCGTTTCCAATCTTAGCCGAAGGATGAATGATGTTAGGCATAGTTCATAATTGGTAATTATTTAGCGGAATGAAGTAAAACGAGAAAGACTGTCTTTTGCTGTCCCCCTGAATTTATTTCAGAGCCTGCCCCGAACTTGTTTCGGGGGTCTAAAGGAGATGCTGAAACAAGTTCAGCATGACAGCGTACTTTCAATCAGCTAAATAATTACCGTAATTGATTACACAGATTTAACCAGTGTCATTTTTTTTGCTTAAATCAGTGTAATCAGTGGTTAGATATTCTCACCGGTTTTCCACCCTGTTCCAACGATTGCTGGGCTGCGGTTAAAATTTTCACTACTTTTAACCCATCACGGCCGTCGCTTAATGGGGTTTTGTTATTTTTAATGCAATCAATGAAATGAAGACATTCATTTTTTAACGGTTCGGTCAGTTTCAGGGCCGGGATAATCACATCGCCGGAACGTAAAGTAATATATTCGGCATAAGTTTCATAACCGGGGGCCCGGTCGGCCCCTTTATCATAAATTTTTATTTTATCGGAAGATTCCATATCGTCAAAGACGACCATTTTTTTAGAGCCGACGACGGTTAGTTTTCTTTCCTTATGCGGGTCTAACCAGCTGAGATGAACGTGCGCCATTTTTTTATCAGGGAAAGTTAGGTTGACAAAAACCACATCGGCAATATTCGGTTGAAGATACGCTTCGCCCCGGGCGGTCACCTCAACCGGTTCTTCGCCCAGCAGATACAGGATAATAGCCAAATCATGCGGGGCAAAAGACCAGAGGGCGTTTTCATCATGCCTGATTTTTCCCAGGTTTACCCGCTGGGAATAAACATAAAAAATATCACCGATTTCTCCGGAATCAATCAGCGTTTTTAATTTTGTTACGGCCGGATGGTATTTTAATAAATGTCCCACCATCAAAACTTTTTTATTTTCATCCGTTAATTTCACCAGATGTTCGGCATCACTTACTTTTAAAGTTAACGGTTTTTCCACAAAGACGTGCTTGCCTGATTCCAGAGCGGCCCGGGCCAACTGGTAATGGCTGACGGCTGAGGAACAAATTACCACGGCGTCTATTTTAGCGTCATTAAAAATATCTTGGGGGTCTTTGGTAAGTTTTAACTGCGGGTAATGAGTCCGGATATATTGCAACCTTTTATCATCAAGGTCGCAACAGATGGAAAAATTGACGTCGGGTAACTGGCTGAAATTACGAATCAGGTTTTTGCCCCAGTCACCGGCGCCGATTACGGCTAAATTAATCATCTATAAAATTTCCTCTGGAAACTTTATCCGCCCCGTCTCGCCGTGACGGGAGTGGGCTGGATCAGTCCTTCGGCTGATTACTATAGCAATTAAAATCTGTTTTACAAGAAAAATTTGAATTTTTTGAGGGGATTTCGTGAGAGGAAGCAAAATTATTATCCGTCAGCCGCCAAAGGCGGCGTGGACGTAGAGGTAAAGGCAGAAAAATACGAAACTAAAAATGGAAGATTTTCGGTTGGGTCTCATTATCTAAATCATACAGGGTAAAAATAAAAAATCAAGCAACCGGTTAGGATTTGGCAAGAAAATTTTAGAGGCGATTTTTGTGGTCAAAAAGTAACTTAACAAAGACAATCGCGGAATTGCTCTATCTAATCACCAAGAAATTAGTTTTCACTTGCCTCTGGTCCCTTTTTATGGTAATATCTTTCCTGGCTGGAACCTGAATTTGGTCAATTCTTACTATATTCTATCTACTTTTCCCATTGTTCAGATGTCCGTCGCAGGTACAGGTGGTACAGATACTACTTAACAAATACAATACAAAATTGTTGCGTTTTAAGTGGTGCGGGGACTACTTAGCAATTACAGATAGGTATTGCGTCTCCAGATTACGAAGAGCGCAATAATAAATAAGATGGAAAATAATAGCCAGCCAAAAAAATAAATTTGTCGGGTTTCTGCCGGAAGAAAAGGAAGAATGGTAATTCCTACAAACTCTACTAGTGAAGCGATAACAGTAAGTGATTTTCTTCCAATCATAACCTATTACATGGGATATAGTAATGTAACCAAAAAGAATTATACATTATACATTAATCTGTTAATCTGGGGACACATACTAATTTCCTTCCGGTCTGACTTTGGCTGGACGCCCAACGGTCCTCGGCCTAAAAATACGGTTAAATAACTGCTCTAATTTCTTAATAAACCCCTCACATCGGGGGTGGTGCAGACTTGTACTTAACAAAGACATAGGGGTCAAACTTCAACCCTTCGGTAAACTCAGGATATGCTTTTCAACTTAACATTTTACCGTATCAAAGATTGCTTCGGCCAATCATTATAAACTTTACCGGCCTATTCATACCAATCTTTTCTTTTCATTATTTTGTAATTACGCTTGATACGGTATGACCTGAACCCGGTCATCTTGTCGGATGAGATAACCGCAGTTGATGGTCGGGTCGTGCTCCCAGAAACAAAGCCACCGTTCGGCCACGGCTTGTTCAATTAACTCCTTTTTTGCATTAAGCGTTTCTTCCGGATAAAGGTCATAACCCATAATATAAGGTAGGTCAATATGAGCGGTGGTGGGAATGAGGTCGCTCCAGAAAATTCCTTTCTTGCCTTCACTTTCAAATAATATTACCTGATGCCCTCGGGTGTGGCCGCCGGTGATTTTAACCTTTACCCCCGGTACGATTTCGCAGTTGCCTTCAAGCAGTTGTAACACGCCGTGTTCTTTTAAGGGCCGGATATTTTCCGGTCGGTAACTGGCCCGGGTGCGTTCGGTCGGATTGGTTGCGTCTTCCCATTCGGTTTTCTGGACGAGATAAGGAGCGTTAGGGAAAGCGGGGATACAATTATTTTGATTTGGGATTTGTGATTCGGTATTTGTAGTTTTACAGGAAGTATTTCCTCCGGCATGGTCAAAATGGAGATGCGTCAGGATAATCAGGTTAATATCTTCTGGTTTAAGATGATGTTCGGCCAGACTGGTTAAAAGGGTGGGCGGATGCCGGATGTCATAAATCTGCCGGAAACGTTCCGGGTATTTTTCGTCCGGTCCGATACCGGTATTAACTAAAATATTTTTGCCTTCGGTCTGGATTAAGAGGCAGAATAAGGCCATCTGGATGCGGTTATTTTCGTCGGCGGGCATCCGTTTTGACCAGAGCGGTTTAGGGACAACTCCGAACATTGCCCCGCCGTCTAATTTGAAGTACCCGTCACAGACCGGATATATTTCAAGTTTGCCTAAGCGCATCGTAGGTTAGCCGTCCTTCCGTGTCCAGTCGTACGGTATTTTTTTGGTATGGGCGTCAAGCCGGTATTCATCCGGTTTTTTACGGTGATATGGCTCGGTGGGGCAATTCAGCATAATTGCTTCATCAGGGCTGATGCATTTAAAACCGTGGTAAACCATTGGCGGAATCCGAACCAAGATCGGATTATGCTCGCCCATAAAAAATTCATTTACTTCGCCTTTAGTCGGTGAACCTTTCCGGTTATCGTAAAGCACCACTTTCATCGTTCCGTGAATGACGGCAAAAGAATCTGATTGAATCTTATGATAATGCCAGGCCTTGACCACGTCCGGGTAGGCGGTGGTGATATAAACCTGTCCGAATTTTTGGAATATTTCATCATCGTTTCGCAAAATTTCCATTACCCGGCCGCGTTCGTCCGGAATCGGATTCAGTTTCTTGATTTTGACATCTTTTATCATAATAACCTCTCCTATTAATGATTACACAGATTTTAAAACTGCGATTACACAGATTGAAAATACGATCGTCTAAATATCTTCTATCTTAATCTGTGTAATCTAATCCCGCCCTGCTGGATCAGTGTAATCCCTAGATCATCTCTTTTTGAAATTATAAATTATTAATTATGAATGACAAATTACGAGACTGTTTCAAATTTTCAGAATCATCATTCAGGCTGTGTCATAATCATCTTTTTGTCATTGCGGGCAATCTCTATTTAATGAGATTACTTCGTCGTCCCGTCCCGCCCAGGCGGGACAGGACTTCTCGTAATGACATTATGACACAGTCTGAATGACAGTTGGATACGGAAAATTTGAAATAGTCTCTAAATTACTCGTCATTTTTTTTAAAGTAATCAATGACGCTCTCCAGAATCTGGTCAATATTTTTAGTCGGCCGGTAATTGATGGCTTTGGTGATTTTAGTTAAATCCGGAACCCGGCGGAGCATATCTTCAAAACCGGATTCATAGGCCTCCTCGTAAGGGATATATTTAATAACCGATTTACTGCCGGTTTTTTCTTTAACCTTCCGGGCGAGTTCTTCAATCGTAATTTCCTGGTTACTGCCGATATTAAACACCTCTCCGACGGCTTGGTCATAATGAATAATTTTAATAATGGCTTCCACGATATCACTCACGTGGGCAAAACAGCGGGACTGCTGGCCGTTGCCGTAAACCGTAATCGGTTCGCCGGTCAGGGCCTGTTTGACAAAGCGGGGGATAACCATTCCGTATCGGCCGGTTTGCCGCGGTCCGACCGTGTTAAAAAGGCGTCCGATGACGGTCGGTGTTTTCTTTTCCCGCCAGTAAGCCAGAGCCAGGAATTCATCAATGGCCTTGGAGCAGGCATAACTCCAGCGGCCTTTGGAGGTCGGGCCGAGAACCATATCATCATCTTCGCTGAAAGGAATTTTGGTGCTTTTACCGTAAACTTCGGAAGATGAGGCGATAAAAACTTTTTTCTGTTTTTTGGAAGCGTGTTTTAAGACAATTTCTGTTCCGGAAATATTAGTTTCAATGGTTCGGACCGGGCTTTCTACGATCAACCGCACCCCGACCGCGGCCGCCAGATGCAGAACCAGGTCGCACTGGTCAACTAATTCAGCTAGTAGCGGTTCGTTAAAAATAGAATTTATGGTATAATGAAGTTTCGGATTGGTTTTAAGATGTTCAATGTTTTTGATTGAACCGGTGGAGAGGTCGTCAATTAAATAAACCTCGCCGTTTTGAGCAAGGAGCGCTTCGGCTAAATGCGAGCCGACAAATCCGGTTCCACCGGTAATGAGGTATTTCATATTATTATTTTGTTACACCTAAACTGGTCCGGATAATTTCTTCCAGTTCGTTTTGCGACTTCACGCCGGTGCTGCGTTCCACCAACTGGCCCTGTTTAAAAAATAGCAAGGTCGGAATAGCCATTACCTGATATTTGGTGGACATTTCCGGGTTATCGTCGGTATTGATTTTAGTTATTTTTAATTTTCCCCGGTACGATCCGGCGAGCGTTTCCATAAGCGGGGCCAGCATCCGGCAGGGGCCGCACCAGGGCGCCCATAAGTCAACAATGACCGGCAAGGTGGATTTGAGCACTTCTGTGTCAAAAACGCTATCGGTTATTTCTAATACGTTAGCAGACATTTTAATTCTCCATAAAAAATTTTATTCCGGTGAATTTTTTATATTATACATCAAATTTCTAACGGAGCAATATAATTTTTTTAGAGTCTCTAACATTTTAAAGTAGCTGCGACCCTTGTGGTCGCCTATTTAGGCGGGGACAAGCCCCGCCGCTACTCGCCAGAAGACGAGTCCGTCCTTTGGCGGACAATATACGCATTATTTTGTTAGACGCTCTTAATAAGATTCATTCTGGGTAATCCGGACTTCCCGGTAACTGCTGGCATCCAGTTCCTGTAAAAACCGGGACGGTTGCTGGAAGATTTCGTATAAAGCGCTTCTTTTTTCGCCGGCCAGAGGATAACATAAATAAAGTTTTTGTTTTGTTCTGGTTACGGCCACATAGAATAAACGTCGTTCTTCTTCCAGTTCCGATTCGGTCGTGTGCCTGGAATCCGGGAACCGGTCTTCCACTAATCCGATAACGAAAACCACCGACCATTCCAATCCTTTGGCCTGGTGGATCGTGCTTAAGATTAATCTGTCTGAGACCGATGGTTTAGTCCCGGCTCGGTGTTCTTCACCTTCCGCATTGGTCAGCAGGGTAATCCGGCTTAAAAATTTTTCCAGGGAATTAAACTGTTCGGCGAAAACGCTTAACTGCTTCAGGTCATCAATCCGGTCGCGGTAATCCGCATAATTGCCTTCCAGGTAATCGCGATACCATTCATCCAGGATAATATTAATTAAGACCGCCTGGTTGTCCTTGAGATTCGGGT
>CAKKQI010000176.1 GCA_919901895.1 Candidatus Brocadiaceae bacterium
TCTTGGTGGGTGGGACAACGCGTCATATGTGACGTCGGACGGGGAAAGACATACTGCTGCGGTAACGGTGTTAAAGACGGAAACCGGTGAACTGGTTCGGCTCTTTGAAGGACACGATGATAATATATATGCCGTGGCTTTTTCTCCGGATGGTAAAATGCTTGCCTCGGCCGGGCTGGACGGTACGGTCAAATTATGGTCAATGGAAACAGGCGAGCCAATCGGGGTGATTGATGAAGCGCCGGATTATCAAACAATCGGCGTTACATTTAAGGTAGATGATGAGTCTTATCTGGAAGAATTAAAAAATTGTTTGCAAAAATATATTACCCGATATGATTTGGAGATGGTGGAGTTTGATAAACAACTCCGAAAAACTCAAACAACTCAATGGTGGGATGGATATTTTTCATTCGGTCTTTCCAAAAAATATTATGATATCGTCAGGATTAGAGCGGAGTTGAAAAAAGAAAAATATGTAACGCGGGTGAGTGTTAATCTTAATCCTTCCGGATATATAGTTTGGGATCTTGATTTTTCACCCGATGGGGAAATGATTGCTTTTACTTTGTCTTATCAGCCCATGACCCATAAAGTAATCGTCTATTCAATCGCCCGGCAACAAATAATCAAGACCATTGAACAAGATGATGTTGCTCATCAACCAGGCGTTTATGATATTTTGTTTACATCTAAGGAAAATCTGTTATTAATACTCGGCAAAGGAGATTACGAGCGCGAGCCGGATGACCCGCTTGAATATGAGGGTATTCAAGATACGGTTGATATCTATGAAACCAAAGGTTTCCAATTAATAAATCGTATTATCCATCCCCACGGTATAATTAAATCTTTTACCTTATCCCCCGAGCATAATATTCTGGTAACAGGTACTGAGCCGAATTGTCATGTCAGGTTTTTTGATGTCAAATCGGGAAAGATGTTTCTTGGCCCATTCCGGGGCCATATGCACCATGTCAACGGGATAGATTTTAATCCGGTCCACGGCAAAACGATGGTTTCCGGCGGCGGCGGTGTTCTCTTCTTATGGGATTATGAAAAGATCTATCAAAAATATCAGGAATGGCTTTTGAAAAAACTAGAGGAGAAATAGTTTATGAGCCAGATAAAAAAACGGCCGGTTTTAATCGGATTGTTTATATTTGTTATGGTGATAACCGGTTCGGGCCGGAAATTTTTACCCAATCATCAGTTTCCGGGTAACCAAATGGTAGCCGATTTTCCGCCGGTTAACGAGATTATTGTTAAGTTTAAAAATGACCGTTTCAGCGCAGAAACCAGATCGGTCCTGCAAAGAAAATATAAGCTGAATTTTATTTCTTGTAATCCACCAATCCAAACCGGTCTTTTTAAAT
>CAKKQI010000177.1 GCA_919901895.1 Candidatus Brocadiaceae bacterium
ATTATGGATACTTATAGCCAGTTAAAGGGTTATACGGTTTTAGGAGTAGTAACTTGTAAACCGATTGAACTGGGTGGTTCACTCGGTCGTGATAAGGCCACCGCCCAGGGATGTCATTATACGATTATGGGTGCGGCCAAACATTTAAAAATAAATGTAAAAGGTCTTAAGGTCGCGGTTCAGGGTTTTGGTAACGCCGGCAGTCATATGGCGACAATAATCCATAACGCCGGGGCAATAGTAATTGCGGTCAGTGATTCCAAAGGGGGGATCTTAAATACGAAAGGATTAAATCCATTTGAAGCACTGAAACATAAAGAAAAAACCGGTTCGGTGGTGGGGTTAAAAGGGACAGACCGGATTACCAACGAAGAACTACTGGAAATAAAATGCGATGTCCTGGTTCCGGCGGCCTTGGAGGGTGGCATTACGAAGGAGAATGCCGATAAAATTAATGCACGGATTCTGGCCGAGGCGGCTAATGGACCGACCACTCCTGAAGCAGATGATATTTTTTATGACAAGGGCATTTTTGTGATACCGGATATCCTGGCCAATGCGGGCGGCGTAACCGTTTCCTACCTGGAATGGGTGCAGAATATTGAACGCCTCAGATGGACCGAAGAAGACGTTAATAAACATCTTAAGACTCATATGGATACGGCTTTTGAAGATGTGTTGGATACGCACTTAAAAAACAAGGTTCATATGCGTACGGCGGCGAATATGCTGGCGATCGGACGCGTGGCCGAGGCCTCGCGGCTTAGAGGATTGTATCCATAATAAATTATCACGCCTCGTGGCGGGATAATTTATATTATTTTGATAACAGAAGAGGGTAGGTTTAAACCTACCCTCTTTTTATTATTGGATTAATCTTCTTCTTGGATAATTTCTTGGGCAAGTTCTGTGTCTAAAGACTCGTCTAAAACAATCGCTTCTTTTAAAAACTTCTTCGCTTTAATTAAATCACCCTGATAATATAAGCTAAGGCCAATAAAATATTTAACCTTTGCATTATTTAGCGAAGTTTTTTCCAGTGATTCCAACAGTGGCAAAGCATTAGTATATCTTTCTAACGCGAAGTAATTATAAGCCAGGTTATACAGATAAACTTGGCTTGTTTTATCTAAGGCGTAACATTTTTCATTATAAACTAATGCCCGTTCGTAATCTGTAAAAGACTTATCTTTGTTGCCTAAAAAGATCAACCCGAGTTCGTTATGGACTTTTACCTCATCAGGATTGATGGCCAAGACTTTTTCGAAATTAGCAATGGCCTGTTTGATGTTTCCTTTTAACAGGTTGAGACTGCCGATAGTTAAAAAATATTCAAGCGTATTTGGTTTATAATACGTTAAGACTTTTTGATAACTTTCAATTGCCTGAGGTGTTTTCCCATTATCTTCGTACAAATAGATAAGATTATTCAGAACGGTGATTTTCGTCTCAAGATCATCAGCGAAGATAAGGGCTTTTTTGAAGAGTTGTTCCGCCGATTCAAAATTACCTTTGTCCATCTGTTCTATTGCCTGGTCGTTATAATTCGGCGCTAATGATTCAAAAAAGGTAACGAATCCGATAGCCGCTATAAGCAGAATAATTGGCAGAATAATAAAAAAGATTACACTGCGAATTAGTTTTGTTTGCTGAAGAACCCGGATTCCAATAAAGCTCAGGATGAGAGAGTAAACTAAAACTATCAGGGTTATTCCAAATTCGACATAGTTTAAGATCGTATTAGTATTTCCGGCAAAATATTTATTGCCGTAAATAATCATATTAATTATGATTGAGAAAATAATAATTAGATGATATGGTAGAAAAGAGTAGAGGAGGATATAACGAGAAAGACGATAATTTCTGGCGCCACCGGACAATCTGGCAAACCAATGATAAACAGTTCCGGTAACCCAGTAATATAAAAATCCTGCAACAATACCTCCCAGCATGATGACAAGCCAGACTATAATCCAGTTGTCAGAGGGATACTTCTGTTTGAACTCCATTTTATTTATAATTCGCGCCATGCCGGTTAACCAGAGAGTTAAATAGAAAAAAGGCAGGTTGTCAATGGCCAGGTATGTTCGCAAGAAGTGTTTGTATCTGAATAAGAAATCACTGATAAATTTCTCAAGGTATATTCTATTTTCCATAGGTGATTACAAAAACTTCGTTCTGTTAATACTCAACTTGAACTCGCATTTGAGCAAGCGGGCGGCTTTCTGGCAGGCAATCATCCGTTTAAGAAAAATAGTAAAATATTCCATCACGTTTGAAACTCTGGTATCAATGCTTAAATCCAGGGTGATTGTTTTATCAGGACGGTTGACAATAACGATTGATTTCTTAGCCGCATAATTAACCCGGTCGTGGATATCAAAATCAATTTCCCTCGGGTTACGGACGCGTGAGAGGTGGACATCGGATTTATCCGCAATAATGACCGCGGCGGAAATGGGGCTGATCGGTTCGCCCTCATTTTCATCGTGGTTCCCGATTGCCCCGATCACCAAACCGATTTCCCGGTAATCGGCCCCTGATTCCTTAAGAATATGGTAAGACAGAAAAGCGCTATTCTGCTCGTGGGCCGAGCGGTTAATGGAATTGCCGATATCATGCAGGTAGCCGGCAATACCGGCTAATTCGCAGGTTTTTGGGTCGTAACCAAGTTTAATCAGTATTTCATAAGCCCGCTTCGCGGTCAGACGGCCGTGCCGGACCCCGTGTTCGGTATAGCCCAATACCCCTAAATTCTCATCCGCTAACTTCATAAACACCTGGGTTTGTTGATTGTTTGTTACCGATTCTAAAGTAATCATAATAAAATTTTTCTTTCAGGAAATTTTATGCAAATTTAGCGTTTTATGGAACAAGGTTTCTCTTTTATTTTTTTAGCATAATGCCATAAGGCTTCTTCAATCATCGCTTTATTGACCTTGCAAGTAATGTCTTTGGTATATTTGATTATTTCCTCGTCTGCTTTTGGATTTCCTTTAATGATAAGCCGGCCCACCGGACAACCACCGCCGCATAGATATCTTAATTTACAGTTTTTGCATTCCTCTGAATTGTCTATATTGATCACATCCATCATCATCGCCACCACTTCTTTTTTGGGGTATTCCGCCTCGGAAAAGATATTTCCTAATCGGTATTTTTTCATCCCGACCAGATAAAGACAGGCGTAAATATCACCATTGACATCAAGAACGGGGGTATTTCCCAGCGGTGCTCCGCAACACCACATATTTCTTTCTCTTCGTCTGATTCTTTCAAGATACTCGTTTAAAGGAAAGATATTTTTCTTATCCCAGATATTACTTTCCGCTAATTCCCTTAATCCGTTTGATACTACATCCGGGTCGGGCAAAAATGATTTAGGCAAGATATCTTCATCTGAAGTGATCGCATTAACGGCCACAAAGGCCGAGTTTGAAGCGCCGATATCTTTGTGATGTTTTGATATCTTTTTTATAGAATTCATATTATATGAAGTGACGGTTGAACGGAGCGCTATTTTTATCCCGGCCTTAATTAATTTTTTTATATTCGCCGTTATTTTATCGTAAGAACCATTCCCGTTTTTATAAGGTCTGGTCAGATTATGAATTTTACGGTCGCCATCGATATCGCATAGGAATGTAATATGATATTTCTTAGCCCATTCAATTAAATCGGAGGGTAATAACGAAAGATTGCTGGTTAAATGATATTTTATCTCTAATTTGGGAAATTCTTTTTTAATTTTTTGTTCGCAATAAATGATAACTTTCTTGGCCAGGCCCCAGTTTAAAAGCGGTTCTCCGCCTAAAAAAACAATAGTAAGCTCTTTCCCTGAAGCCAGAGACCGGGCGATTTTATCAATCCCTTTATAAGCCACCTCTTCTTTCATCATTAATTTCTTAGATACCCCGTATGTCTTTTCCCCATTATAGCAATAAACGCAGCCTAAATTACAACCTTGTGAAAGGAGCAGGTAAAAAGAAACGCCGGATCTTTTATTCACACATCCGGCATTAACTGTTTTTATGCGGTAGTCTTCCCGGTCATCGTCCTCAACGATAATTTTGTGATAAGATAAGAAATCAAGAAGTTTTTTATCCTTTATTTGATTAACATTCTTTAAAAGGTCTAAGATGTATTTTTTACCTTTTTCAATAAGAATGGGGCTGACCGTCGCGCTATTTAACAACAGGAGTGAATTATTTTTTTCAAATTTAACCAGGTATTTTGTAAGTTTCATTATAAACCAACTTTAACCGAGCAAAACCGGGTGATGACACAGGTTTATTAGAGAGTGATACAACCAATGCAACCCGTGCAAGAGGTGCAAGAGGTGCAACCTGTACAAGAAGTGCAACTGGTACAATTGCTCGTGCAGCCGGTACAATTATCCGTGCATCTGGTGCAACTATCGGTACAGTGGGTACAACATCCTTCGCAAATAGTACAACCTGAGGTGAATACCGATGTGAAAATTGGTAGGAGTGATATTAAAGTAAACTTTCCGACTTTTTTCAGGAAATCTCTTCTGGTGCCTTCCGGAGCGATGCCGGACTTATTTTTTTTGGGATTATTTTTCTTCTTTTTCATATTGTCCCCTCCAATCTTTTTGGCTAGATAATATTTTTCTAATTTTATATACAAAGAAGTTAGTTGTCAAGAAAAATCTAACCACTGATAACCACTGATTACACGGATTCCGCTAAAGCGGGACGGATTACACAGATTAAATCCTATCAGGTAATTTCCTATTCGCCCCGCCTAAAGCGAGGCTGAAATCAGTCCTATGGCTGGTGCGATCAAGCAAAATATTATGATTTTGATTAGACCTAAGCCCACGCTAAAGCGTGGCACCCAAGAAGTAGCGATGGGCTTCCTATTTCTTTTCTTTTCTTTTCCGTTTGGCCAGTTGGCTTAAATAACTGGCTGTTCCGGCGGCCGGTTTTTCCGATTCTTTATCGGTCGTTGGTTCCGGCTGAGCCACCTCAGGTTTTCTGACTTTAATAAATTCGGT
Source organism: Candidatus Brocadiaceae bacterium (assembly GCA_919901895.1). Lineage (GTDB taxonomy): Bacteria > Planctomycetota > MHYJ01 > JACQXL01 > CAKKQI01 > CAKKQI01. The sequence goes on from CAKKQI010000177.1 coordinate 5,021, forward strand.
TTCTTTTGGTATTTCTTTTCTTTCCGGTGTCCGGTATTCATAAAATTTCACGGTTTCCGTCTTGACTTTTTTCAGCCGTTCCAGCCAGGGGGAACTTTGAACCGGGGTGGTTTGAACCGCTATTTTTTTTCGGCGTAACTGTTTTCGGACCCAGGCCGGGACCGTTTCCGGAATCACCAGCCGCCGCACGGCTATTTCCGCCACCAGCAGGAGTAGTGAAATCAGAATCAATGTTTGCCAGATACCCTGAGGTACCCGGACCGGTTTAGCCGTATGTTGAAAAATATTACTATCCGGCCTGATGACCTGTCCGTTTCCGGTTTCCGCGATATCCTGTAAAAAATATGATTTAACCGGCGCAACTTTATATTCCAGCGGGTAAGAAAGGGCATTTCCGACCTGGGCGACGATGTTATTGTTTTCATCAACGACCGTGGCAAAATAAACACCGCTGGCCGAAGCAGGGAATTCTATTTCGTAACGGCCGCTGCCCCTTGGGGCTAAAGTTACTTCAGTTGTTTTTTGTTCCGGGTTGGAGATAAAGGCGCGCAGGGTTAATCCCGTTAAACCGGCGGATGTTTTGCCATCAAGCGATATTGCATCAAGCAGTAATCTTCCCTGCCCTTCTTCAAAAAGTATCTGGGTTGGATAATGGTTGTCTTCCTGTTTTCGGCTCACCCAGCGGAGCAGTTGCGTCCATAATTTCCGGCTGCCTTCCCAGTTAACCCAATCTTTTGCCCAACGATGACCGGCATCTGAGGTAAAAGCCACCGAGCGGCCCAGCCCGTATTGCCATTTAGCCAGTAAAGGGTCGTCTTCCAGCCCGCGCAGTAATTCTTCGCCTCTATTTTTCATCGCGGTGGTAACGTAGCCGTAAAGGGTCGGGGTTTTTGACCAGTCAATTCCTTCCGTAAAAGAAGCGGCCCCGACCTGTTTTGGAATAAACGGTTTTTCGTTAATGGCCCGGCGCGAGGCAATCATCGTATCTTCGGTAAAAATCCGGGCTAAGTCGGCCAGGTCCGGCGTAAGGTAAAACCGGCCTTCGCCTTCGCGGGCTAATTTATTTAAAAACGAGGCGTCGCAATCGTTAATCGTTCCCATTCCGATAACCGTCAGGGTAACCCGATTTTTAAGATTATCTTTTGCGAGGGGAAAGCATCCTTCTTTTTGTTCCGAATCGGCGGCATCGGCAAAGAGAATAATATGTTTAATCGGGGTAGTTGCTTTTTCCATCGCCCGGTAGGCCGCAACTAATCCGCTATAAACATAAATTCCGCCTCCGCCGCCCCGGTTTGACCTGATTGCTTCACAGATTTTGTTTTTATCTTTAGCCGGTTGAACCGGAACCGCCCATTTGGGATTGGTATCAACATATAAAATTCCCACCTGGTCGTATTCTGAAAGAAGTTGAACGGTCCGGGCCGCCGCTTCATTGGCGATTTCTATTTTAGTCCGTCCGCTGGGAACAGTCATACTCATACTACCCGATTGGTCAATCACGATGATTAATGTCATCAGCGCCTTATGTTTTTTTTTGGTGATATCCATACTGACCGGCAGGAGTTTTTCAATGGGGGTCTGATAATAACCACCGACGCCGAAACTATTTTCGCCGCCAATCATTACCACGCCGCCGCCATGCGCCTGGACATAATCATGCAACAATTGCATCTGGCCGGTTTCTCCGCCGATAAATTCCCGGGCCGGGAAATTGTTAAGCACCACGGCGTCATATCGTTGCAGCGCAGCCAGATCGGTTAACGCGCCGGTATTCTGATGGATGTCCAGATTTTTAATTCCGCTCTGGCGCAGGAATTCCGACAGGGGAGAAGGACCGGACGTGTTTTCCAGTAAAAGAACGGAAGTTTCGCCGCGGATAAAAGTATGGGCGTAAGCCCGGTTATTTTCCGCCACCGTATCTTTTTTGCTTTCCAGGACTACTTCATATTAATATAAGCCGGGGCCTTCATCGGGTATTTCTTCGCGGGAACGTATTTTTTGCGGAATCCGAATGACATCTTCACCAGGGATTAATTCAACTTCCACCTGACCCAGATAATTTTTATTACGGAAAACTCTTAAAAGAGCCGTATTTTTTTCAGGGGCGGCTGGGCCGGAAGCCGCCGGCCGGTAAAAATAATAAACACCAATATCAAAAGATTCTTTTAAGTTTACTTCAGGCGGAACGGTAATTTTTTGAATGGCTAATTCCTCGGTGGCCGCCGGAGGAGAAAGCGGGTAGGTCCATATTTCTATGCCGGCTGAACGGGCGGTTTGGACTTCGCGCAAAGCACTGTCAACGTTTTCCTGGCCGTCGGAGATAAGAACGATTCTTTTTTGAATGGCCTCAGGGAATGAAGCCATCGCCAAACGTAACGCGTGAGCAATGTTAGTCGCATTAGTATCTATGACCGAAACAGGCGCCGCGAATTTTTTAACTTTATCCAAGGGAAATTCAGTCGCTGCATTTGCTCCGAAAACAATCAAACCGGCCCAGTCTTTTTTGGGGTTCATCGTTTGGCTGGTTTCATTAATCCAATGCAGGGCGTTTTCGCGCGATTCCGGAGACATACTTTTAGAGATATCAACCACAAAAAATACCGCTAATTCGTCGCGTTTTTTGACAAAACGAATGCCGGCTAAAGTAAAAATGATTAAAAGTAAGGCGGTTAGCCGGATGGCCAAAGACGTCCGCAGCCGCCACCCGGGAAGCGAAACATAACTGGAGCGGAATAAAAACCAGAGGTATCCGGTTACGGGTATAATCAGTATGAGAATTAATGGTTTAGTAAAGTCAATGGAAAACATTCAGCCCCTATCCGTATTTTAATTATCCACCCGCCGGTGAAAAACATACCATTCTAATAAAAATAAAATCAAAACCACCCAGACGGCCCAGAACCAGATTTCTTTATGCAGGATTTTTAATTCCCGGGATTGAGTCACCTCAATTTCGTTTTGATTTTCCAATAGTAAGGCCGGGTTAATCCGCGATTCTTTTTCATTCAGCAGGTTAGCCGCAAATTTAAATTTTAACTCTTCGTTTCCAGGTCCTGAGGTAATCGGAATAGGTTTGATGGAAACATCATAAAGGCCGGCTTGCAACGTTTCAGCGAAAATACGAATTCGTTTTCCCTGAGTCTTAGAGGTGTTTTCACTCGGCAAATTAACGCTACGGCCATCCGGTAAAGTTATCGTAACGATGCTTTCGTCCGCGATCCCGGCCAGCGGGATAATCTCGCCGGCCGGAACCATCGGCGGGTATTGAATAGAGTAACTTTCCCGGGTCAGGTTAATCAGATTATGAAAAAAAATCGGAAACGAAGCCCGCAAAGGCCAGTCTGATTGGAAAATATCAAACCCGACAAAAAGTTTAAAATAGCCGTCAGGCCGGCGGTTAAAAATCATTAACGGGGAGCCGGAGGCCGATTTGAGGATTGGTTCACCGCGGAAATTTCCACTAACCTGTAATGCCTCGGCAATATGTACGTCCTGAAAATCAACAAACCGTAATAGGGAATGTGATTTTTGCCAGTCAAGAATAACCGGGAATTTTATCGGGCCGGTGATTTCAATGTCTTTGATTACACCGGGTGGCGGGTTAAGATAAACGGCATTGCCGGAATCTTGAAGTTGGCCGGCCGGAATAAGACCGTCATAAATAACCAGGTCATAATCAACCGGTGAAGAAAATTCTTCTGGTTTTAATAAAACAACCGCAGTTAGCGGAATAGATTCATAGACCTGTTTCAAGAAAATATTTTCACGATGACTAACAACAGCCACTTTTATTTCACCGGCCGGGCGAAGGACCGTCCAAACCGTATTATCGACCGGAAAATCATCTTCCGGCTCAATCTTTAACATTAATACTCCAGGCGGGAGGTTTTTATTGAACGTCACCGAAACATTTGTGTCAGCCGGCAGATTTAGTTCTTTGGCGGCAATCAAATTATTTTCATAGTAAAGATTGACCGTACCCGATTGTTCCTGTCCGTTGGTATTAATTATCCGGGCAAAAATTTCATAGGGCAATTCACCGGAAGCGGAGGCTCCTTTCGCTTCCAAAAGAGACCCTGAAGGGACCGCGTTTAACGAACCCGGCCTGACATCAAATCTAACAAACCCAATATTGTTACGGCTATTCCCGAATTTAATAAATTTAAGATTATTTTTGAAATTACCAAGATGGTTAAAATCTGAAGGATTAGCGACGGTATCGCTCAGGAGATAAATGACCGGTGTAGTTTTATTCTTCAAAACCGAGGCGCTCAGGTTAAAAACCTCCGCCAAATTTCCGCCGGTGTCGGCCGGTTCAATTTCTTTAAGGGCGCGGCTTAAGTCGTTTTTATCGGAAGTGAATCTTTTGACCACCCGGGGCTGCCCGCCGGCCGAGATAATCATCATTTCATCCGTTTTTTTGCCGGTGATTAAACTATCAATCAGCCGTTCCGCAAAGTCTTGGGCCGGGTCAAAGCGGGTTTGTCCGTCGGCTTCACGGGTTTTCATACTGGCCGTCGTATCAATAATAAGAACAATTGAACGACCGGATTCAACCGAAGCCATTATCGCCGGACGCATCAGGGCTAAGACCAGCATCAGTAAAGCGAGTAATTGAAGAATCAACAAAAGGTTTCGGCGGAGTTTTTGAAAAGGATGACGCGCCTGAAGGTCGTTAATAACCGATTGCCAGAGCAAAATGGACGGCACCACCCGGTCCTGCCGTTTCATTTTGAGAAGGTAAAGCAGAACCACCGGTATGCTTAATCCTAGTAATCCCAGAGCGGTTAAATTAAGAAAATTTAATCCGGACATAATTATTTTTTTTGATCACGGTTAATTGTTTTTCAATATTTAATTCGGTAATAGTCTCACGGCGGGGTAGCGGCGGGGCTTGCGCAACGACAGTGGAGTCCCGCTTCAGGCGGGGTCCCCGCCTGTTTTATGGCGACCATACCTGTCTGCGTGTCCGTACAGGCAGAAAGGTCGCCGCTACATCCGGATTACGGAAATAATAATTTAAATATCATAAACCGTACCTACTTTTGTTTGTATGTAGGCACGAATTCTATTCGTGCAAAATGGGGCACGGTTCTAAACCGTGCCTACAAAGATATAAAACTCTGATTACTGTTAAAACCGCGCCTACAAACGCGATATTCTGTCATTTTTATCCGACCATCTGCGCCTGCTTAAGATATTTTAAAATCAAATCTTCAAAATCGGTATCCGTCGTGGTCCGCAGGTAATTAATACCAAGGGAACGACAATATGATTCGGCCTGTTCACAGAAAATATTTAATCGTTGTTGATACGTTTTAATAATCCGGTGGCTCAATGAAATTTCCACCGCGCCGCCCGTTTCAGAATCAATCAGCCGCCAATCGCCGCCGGGCGGTGGATTTATTTCCGCCGGAGCAAATAAATGAATCACCATCGGTTCGTATTTGTAAAATTTCAGATTTCTCAGGCCGGATTCATAACCATTGACATTCATTAAATCAGAGATAATAACCACTAAACCGCGTTTTTTGTGCTCACTTAAAAAGTTCGTCACCGCTTTGGTCAGGTCGGTTATCCCCTCGGCCGGCTCAATCTGTTCCAGAAACCTAAAAATTTTGAAAATCCGGGCTGGGCCATGGGTTAACGGCAGGTTCTGGCAACAACGATTATTAAACAGGGAGATCGCGACGCGATCCAGGTTAGCCAGCGCAATGTAACTCAAAGCCCCGACGATCCGTTTGGCATAAGCAAACTTACTCCAGGGTTCGCCGCTGGTCCGGCCGGCCGAACTATTATTTTGCGGAGCAGGAAAAGCCATTGAATGGCTGCCGTCAATCAAAAAATAAATGCTTAAATCCTCTTCTTCCATAAAAAGTTTTAAAAAAAGGTTTTCCAGCCGGGCGTAGGCATACCAGTCAATATGCCTGAACTCATCGCCCTGGACATAATTACGGTAATCGGCAAATTCAACGCTGGCGCCGCGCTTCCGGCTGCGCCGTTCCCCCTTCATTTTGCCGGTAAAAACATTACGGGAGAGGAGTTTTAGTTGTTCCAGTTTTTGTAAAAATTCGGCGGTAAAAAGAGATGACATATAATTTGTTTTTTTGTAATTATTTAGCCGTTTGAAGTCTACGACACTGAAGAGGACGGGCTTAAGCCCGTCCTCTTTCTCATATTTCAGACGGCTAAATAATTACGTTTTTTTCAACTTCTGAACTCTTGCGAAACGCACGTTCTGTCATTCCCACGAAACCTGCCCTCGTGAAAACGGGGAGTGGGAATCCAGAAGAATAATCAAAGGACTGGATTCCTGCCTACCGCAGGAATGACAAATAGTGTGTATGTTCAATATTTTGATACCATATGTTCTTGGCACAGAATACTTCATTTTAACCAGGGGATTTTTTTAAAACGCCATAACATTAAAAAAACTAGTAGGGCATCAATTACCAGATAGCAGAAAAAAAAGGCCGGAACTGTATCAGCCGAGACATTATCATCCCAGATACTTAGAAATGTCAGAAACGGACTTAGTCCAAAATCAAGGGCAAATGGTTCATTTCTGTTCATGAAGCGTAATGGGTCATCTCTGATCATGCGGGGTATTGCTTCTAACCACACCCAGTGGAAG
>CAKKQI010000178.1 GCA_919901895.1 Candidatus Brocadiaceae bacterium
TATTTCTTTTTTGGATGTTTAATTTTTCCGGCCAGAGCCGCGGGGTTGGTTCAAAGTAGTTCTGGTTTAACTGCTCAAACTGGACTACTTTCTCGTCCTGTTCTGCTTCCGGAACGGCTTTACCTTTTTGTAAATATTTAATAAGAGCATCAGCCGCTTTTTTCCCGGCGCCGATGGCTTCCACCACGGTGCGCGGGCCGGTGACACAATCGCCGGCCGCAAAAATACCGGGGATATTAGTTATTCCGAATTCGTCGGTTTGAATTCCCCGGTCGGTTGTTTTAATGCCTGCGGTTAAAAATGAAAAATCAGGCTGTTCGCCGATAGCCGGTATAACGTTGTCCACTTTTATTTTAAAATTGGAGTCTTTAACTGGTAAGGGAGTTCTCCGGCCGGAGGCATCGGGTTTGCCCAATTTCATTTTGACGCATTCCAGAGCGACAATTTTATTATTCATGGTAATAATTTTTACCGGCGCGGCCAGGAAGATAAATTTAATTTTTTCCTCTTCGGCGTCGTTGATTTCGTCCAGGATGGCGGGCATTTCGTTTTTAGTCCGGCGATAGATAACAATCGGTTCTTTCCCTAATCGTAAAATAGAGCGGGCGGCATCCATTGCGGCATTACCGCCGCCGATAACGGCTACTTTTTGACCAAGTTTTATTTTCCGTCCGGTGTTTAAATCAGAGAGAAATTTCAAAGCCGGGATTACACCGATGGCATCTTCTCCGGTGATATTTAATGTTCGTTCCTGATGAGCGCCCGTGGCGATAAAAACGGCATCGTGATTATTCAAAATATTTTCCAGTAGTTTATCACGGCCGATGCGTACGTTTGTTTTGACCTCAACTCCCAATCTAATGATGGCATTAATTTCCTGTTGCAGGATATTTTTAGGCAGGCGGTAAGCCGGAATACCGCTGGCCAGCAATCCGCCCAGTTGCTTGTCTGCTTCAAAAATGGTTGGACGGTATCCGTTTTGGGCCAGGAAATATGCGGCTGATAAGCCGGCCGGCCCGCCGCCGATAATCGCAATTTTTTTTCGTTTTTTTAATTTTTTTGTTTTTAGTTTTAATTTTTTTGACAGTCCGTAATCACCGATAAATCTTTCAATGTTATGAATAGCGAGGCTTTCATCATAAAAACCGCGGTTACAGGCGGTTTCGCAGGGGTGGAAACAGACCCGTCCGCAAACCGCCGGGAAAGGATTATCTTCGGTAAGAAGAAACCAGGCCTGGGTATATTTTTTCTGGAGCGAAGCGGAAGTCCGTCCTGCGGCGGACTGGATGATTAAATCAAGATAACCCTGGATTTTTTCGTTAGCCGGGCAGGCGTGGTTACAGGG
>CAKKQI010000179.1:0-4680 GCA_919901895.1 Candidatus Brocadiaceae bacterium
CCCGATGTCCATCGGGGGACTCCTCGTAATGACATTATGACACAGTCTGAATGACGCGGGAAGCGGTTTTGTTAGAATTTCTTAATTTCATAATTTCTATAATTCTCCCGGAGAGGAATGATTTCTGTTTTCTCCCAAGAATATATTATTATCGGTAACAGGTAAGACCATTGCTTATGAAAGAATAGTTTCATTGTCTTTGGATAAAATTGTTTTAATTGTATATATTTTTCGACCAGTATTAATATAATACTTTTTCACAATCATTTCTCCAAGCAACCCGGTCATAATAAATTGCAGGGGGTGATTCAGATACTTGGAAAATTTCAAAAAAATCAAGTCTAAAATAACACCAAAAGTTCTGGTCAAACCATAGTGGGAACGACCTCTAGTTCTGAGAAAATGTTGAACAGGAATTTCAGCCATATTAATATTTAAGCGGCCGGCTAAAACAGGGATAAAACGATGGGCCCCCCTGTAAAGTTCAATATTTTTTATAACGGAACGCCGGTAGGCCTTTAGAGGAGAACCGAAATCTTTAAGTTTAATTCCGGAAATCCAGGTGATAATCTTATTGGCAATCAGGGAAGGCAGGCGGCGTAAAAAAAGACTATCCATTCGTTTTTTTCGCCAGCCATTAACCATGTCGTACCCTTCATTAATTTTCTTAACAAGAACCGGAATATCTTCCGGCACGACCTGCAGATCGGCATCAAGCGTAACGACAATTTCTCCCCGGTTCAATTCAAAACCAGCGGCCAGAGCAGCCGTCTGTCCGAAATTATCAGTAAAACTAATAACTTTTACCGAACCATCTGATTGATACAATCGCTTTAATCGGTTGAAAGTATCATCAATGCTGCCATCATCAACAAAAATCATTTCATATTCTTTTCCCAATGTTTTCATCACCGCCGTCAAACGTTGATGCAATTCTTCAATATTATCCTCCTCGTTAAAACAGGGAATAATCACAGAAATATCAATTTTTTTTTCGTCCATTTTTGTAAAATTTATTTTTAAAATACTTAAATAATTCTTATCTCAACGTTTTTTAATCTTTCACCCAAAGCAAGAATCTTTCTCTTTTTCCAAATAATTATTGTCCCAAATAAAACAAATGAAATAATACTGATAATGAGTCCGATTAAAAAATCCCACGGTAAATATTTAAAGACGACCCGATATTGCCCCGGTTTTGCTAATTTCGCGCTTAACAGCCCATTATATGATAAAAGAATTACTTTGTCAACCCGCTCGCGATTTTCCTCGGACTGCTTCGCCGAAGACGAATCGGACAAGCCGCGGCTAACGAGAGAAACTTTCCAGCCGGGATGGAAGTTTTGATTGATCACCAACGTATCCGGTGTTTTAAGGTCAATGTCAACTTCAATCTGGTTTGGGCTTAAGTAAACCAATTGACTTTGATTAGAAGTGGTTTCATAAATCACTTTTCCGCCCTCACCCAACCTCTCTCCCGCCAAGACGGGAAGAGGAATGGAGAGGGGTGGACTTATAAAACCGGCGGCAGTTTCTTTCAAAAAAAATATTTCCCCGCGATAGGCGTGATTGGAAATCAAGTTATAAAATAACGACTCTGAAAAGAAACCGCCTCTTTCTAAAACCGGGAAATGACGTAAATCAGCCCGATCCATTAATTCCAAATAGTATTGAGGTTGCACGGTGGGGATAAGATTAAGGTCTCCGGTAAAATCTATTACCCCGCGATTTTTTTTTATCATTTGATATTGTAAAATAGCTATTTCAATATGCCTGGGCATTTCCTTGATGAATTTTACCGGCAAATAAGAATATTCTTTTTGGGGAATAGAAGAAAGTTCGGTTTCGGCTAATTCATAATGATAATTAATATTAGACGTAAACTGGTTGCACACCGAGATGAGACCGAATAAAACCAATAAAATCATAGCAGGACTCCTCAAATAAATTGATTTGATTTCTTGAACCAGCAAAAATACCTGCCCGCTTAATAAACAAATAATAAAAAGAAATATTGGGGAAAAATATTGGGCGGGTTTAGTCATAGATGAAAAAACCGGTAATTTTTGCAAAAGTCCGAAAAAATTAACCGGCCCGTTAGGACCAAAGCCCAACAGACAGAGAAACACTATCAGGAAGTAATATTTAATATTAGGACGCCAATTAAAAAAAGAGAATCCGAAAAAAAATAATGGGATCAATCCAATATAGGCAGCCGAATACGCCTGTAAATTTTTAAGAAGAAATGAATTTTTCAGAGAAAGCCAGTCCAGGTAAGCAATCTCATGATACGACGGTAAATCTGCAGTATTTATCAAATTAATCATAGGCAGTAATTTAACGCCCGCCAACAATATGAGCAAACCGATGCTAATAAAAAATACAACTAGATAAAATGGCTTAAAGGATAAAGCAGCGCGGGGCTGGCCGCCCGGCATATTCTCCTGTGGATAAAGTCCAACCAGGCCAATCCGGGAATAAATCCCTAAACTACTAAGACAGGCAAAAAGAAAAAGGAAAAGAACGACCGAAGCAAAAACTAAACCAGATGAAACCAACATTATGTATAGCATTATAAGCAGGTATAAAATAAACTTGGGATGCTTTTTTATAGACAAAAAAAATAAAAATAGCGCCGGTAAAAGATAATAATAACTATCTTTAAACCCGCCGCTCATTAACCGGTTAGGCAACCAACCGGACAGAGAAAAAGTCAAGCTTGAAAATAAAGCCGCCCAGCGATGATAACGGAAAATATTCTTTGTTAAAAAATACATTCCCAAAGCCCCGGTTAAATACATTAAATAACAAATAATCTTGGTGCCAGCCGCTTCCCCAAACAACAATATAAAAATCGCTAAAGGATTTAAAGCAATATCAAGGGGATGAGCAATCGTCGGATATCCGCCGTTGATTAAATGAGAACGCAAAGGGAATTGATGAAAATCTATAATCGTATTACGGAAAATTGAAAAAAAGCAATAAGTCTCAGCCCAATCCTCCCGGCCGTAAGGAGACCGGGGATTAATAAAAAAAGGATAACAAAAAAATGTAATGATAATAATCAAAAGAAAATAAGGCCAGCAAGTTAATATTTTTTTGTACATTGTTAATATTCCAGCAAGTTTTGCGATAAGTTTCGACCAGAACAGAGTATATTTATATGCAATCAGAATAATCCTTGTTTAATAATCTTTAATGATTTCAAGCAGTTTCTAAAAGTAATTCTTTTAAAGTGTCTGACAATCTGGGTAGGTCTAAAGTAAAACTCTCTCAATGCTTTTTTTTGAAGTTGTCTTAACTGCTCCGCTGATAACGCCGGCGTCACCCAAATAGGTTTAATTTTCGTAAAACATATATAAGCCGAGTATCTTTTCCAAACAGCCGCCTCAACCGTTCCGTTATCTCTTATTCCAGTATCAATTTCGCCATTGCGAACCAATTCTTCAAATAAAGGCGAACCCGGATAAGGAGTAAAAATACTGAATTGGGCCATATCAAGCGGTAAAGATTTTGCAAAACGAATCGTTTGTAATGATTCTTGATATGTTTCGCCAGGCAGACCTAAAATAAAAAGACCTTCAACCAGTATCTTAGATATTTTTTTTAGCATCTCAATAGACTTTCTCACTTGAGAAAGTTTAATATTTTTTTTAACCTTATCCAACAATTTCTGACTCCCGGATTCTATTCCTAATGACAGATCATAACAGCCGGCCGAATCCATCGCATAGATTAAGTCTGCTTTTAGGTAATTAACATGGCCAAGACACCCCCATTTTATTTTCAAGTTCCTTTTTTTTATCTCTAAACATATTTTCAAAAGGCGAACTGAATTACTCATAAATAAAGAGTCCATGATAAAAACATAAGATGCTTTATATTTTTTTTCTAACATCTCCATTTCATCCACTACCTTCAGCGCATCATTATACCGTGGTGGTTGATTATGGTGAACGGCGCAGAAAGCACACCGATAAGGACAACCTCGGGAGGTAATCATACTTTTGGCGATCCGATTGTTTCCGCCCACATAGATTTGATTACTTATTTCAGTTAAATTATAGAGCTTTTGTTTTAGAATATCTCTGACCGGAAATGGAAGTTTTGATAAATCTTCCACGTAGTTATTTCCTATCGTCCGAACTAATTCTCCATTTTGATTAATAAAAGATATTCCGGCGATGTCATTTAATCCGCATTGTTTTTCATAAAATTTCAATATCTTTAAAAAAATATATTCCCCCTCGCCATGAATAACCAGATCACAACAATGATTTTTAAGATATTGATTAGCAAACACGGAAGCATGAATATTCCCTAATACCAATAAAGTATTTGGAAGATTCTTTTTTATCCATTGACCAAGACTAAAAACAACGCTTCCTTGACAGGTCAGCGTAGTAATACCAATAACATTTGGTCTTATGGCTAAAATTCTTTTTTTTAATACTTCTATCCCGATATTTTCAGCATAAGCATCGATGACGGATACATTATATCCGCTCTCGCGTACAACCGCCGCGATATATAACAATCCGAGCGGTTCATACTTCTGGATAAATTCTTTACCAATTCCAAGGATAGCATCCAATTCATCAGGCGGATTTATTAGTAATATCTGCATAATAATGCCCTATTTTATAAAGATTTTTTTGAGTATTACCATTTTGTGGTCAG
>CAKKQI010000179.1:4690-14857 GCA_919901895.1 Candidatus Brocadiaceae bacterium
AATATCATCCAGTAACAACCCTTGGGAAAGATCTTTAAAAAATCTTTTAATTACATATTGCGGCCTGAAATAAAATTCGCGATAAAATTTTTTATAATAAGTTTCTATGACATCCCAATCAAGATTGGGATGGTCATAAATATCCCTGGCTGGAGAACAAAAATTATACTTGCTCCAGCCGGTTTTTTTGATTTTGCCGTCCCTGGCCAGGTGGTTAAAATAAGCGGTGCCGGGTAAAGGAACGGTGATGGATACTTTAGCCAGATCAAAATTTAGTTCTTTAGCCAGGTGAATCGTCTGTTTCATTGAAGACTCTGTTTCACCGGGTAAGGCGAGCATAAAAAAAGCCATGACTTCCAACCCGGCTTTTTTGCTTAATTTTACCGCCTTTTTTATTTGGGCCACCGTTTCCCCTTTTTTTATCAATTTAAGTATTTCATCACTGCCGGTTTCTATGCCCATACTGAGACGGTAACATCCTGATTTTTTCATCAATTTCAACAGTTCATAATCAACACTATCCGCCCGGAGCCCCCCCTGGGCAACCCAGGAAACTTTCATCTTGCAAGAGATAATGGCACGACATATTTCCTTGGCTCTTTGCAAGTCAAAAGAAAAACAATCATCCATAATATGAATTTCTTTAAAACCGCAATCCAGCATCAGTTTTATTTCATTAATGACACGCGAGACTGATTTAGTTCTGAACTTATAACCAAAAATATTTTTATTGCAATAGACACATTGATGCGGACATCCGCGACTGGTTTCCAGCGGACCAACCAGATTTGCCCGGCTTAATAAAGACCTGCTTGAATATAAAGAAAGATTATAAAGATGCCAGGCCGGATAAGGCAAAGCGTCTAAATTATTAATACGCTGAGCCGGCGGTGTCCGACAAATTGAACCATCCGGACATTTGAAAGCAATCCCTTCAATTTTTTCCGGCGGCTTTTCATTATTAACAATATTTAAAATAATTTCTTCGCTTTCTCCGATACAAACGATGTCGATCGGGGTTGTTTCAAGAACCTCTTCCGGCAAAGCGGAGGCGTGAGGGCCTCCGGCTATTACGATAATTCGCGAATACTGTTTCTTTATAAAACCGGCCAGCCGCCCGGCCTCTTCGGCCAGCGGGGAGGTAAAAGTTATGCCGGCATAATCAGGTTGAAATGAATCAAGCAATCTAACTAATTCTTGCTCATCCGCTATGTTTAAATCGCATATTTTCACTTGATGTCCGGCGGTTAATAAAGCGCCGCCTATCATAGCCAGACTCAAAAGAGGAGGGCGATTAACAACATTTTTAATGACGGCGTCATTATAGATAAAACTATAATCAGGAACGATAAAAAGAACTTTTTTAGGAGACATATTTATTTAAAATAATTCAAGAATAATCTTAGTCCATATCGGCAGGTAAGAAATGGTTCTGAAAACAATTTTTTAAGAATATACGCCGGGCGGCAATAAAAACTAAAATAGGCCCGGCGGAGTGTTCTTTTCAAGATAAAGAAATCATATCCGGCGATTGTTTCTGGGAGTATCTTATTATTGTTATTGCCGTCAAATAATTTTGAACCGGGGTAAGGAGTAGTAATATGGAATGAAACGTAATCAGGATTTAATCTTCTGGCGAAATCAACGGTTACCTTGCGGTCAGTATCTGTTTCGCCGGGCAAACCAAACATAAATATGCCTATTGTTTTTATCCCGGCCTCTTTAGTTAAACGAATTCCTTCTGCCACCTGCGGTAACGATAGCCCTTTATTCAAAGATTTCATTATTTGAGGCGAACCGGTTTCTATTCCATAAAGAATTAAATCACAGCCGACCTGCTTCATTTTTTTCAATAATAAAGCATCTACTTTATCAAGTCTAGTTTGGCAGGACCATTTAAAATGATAATTTTTAGATTTTAAACGGTTGCAAAATTCAAACACCCACTCTTTATTATAAGTAAAATCTAGATCAATAAACATCCCGGTTCTGGCGCGACACCTCGTTACCCCATCGTCTATTTCAGATATTATTTTTGAAACAGATTTCTGTCTTACCCCAGGTCCATACATTATTTTAGAACAGAATGAACAGTGATAATGACACCCCCTGGAACCTTCTAATAACAAAAAATTATTACCCAAGACTTCATAAAAATATTTTCCAACATTTAATAAATGCCAGGCGGGAACAGGTAAGGCATCAAGGTTTAATGGTTCCCTGTCTTTATTAGATATTATTTGCCCGTTAATATTTTTATAAGCAATTCCGTCTATCCGGGATAAATCTTTTTTTCGACCTAATTCTAAAACGGTTAATTCAGGTTCACCCCTGATAACTGCTTTAGCCCCGGTCAGTTTTAGTATTTCTTCCGGCTTAACGGTTCCGTGATAACCCATTACGTAAAACTCATCTGTTCTTTTTTTTATCCCGCTAACTGTTTCAAAAAAAGCGGTCAAGTCCAGATTGGGACATTGCCAGCGGTCGATGGTTGAAGACGTAATGAATATTTTATCATAACCATTAATATATCCGGTTATATCAATCGGCTTAATTCTTTCGGCGTGGGCATCCAGGATTTTTACCTGATGGCCTTCTTTTTCCAATAAAGCGGCGCAGTTGGCCAGGCATAACGGCGGCCAGATGCGGTTATAGGTTGATTCTTTGACCGTTCCGGGATAAAGCCAGTACGGTTTGATTAATAATATTTTCATTATAAATTTTGCAATAAAATTTACTTTTCAATTAAGAAATTTTTCCAGCCAGTTCTCAAACATAAATAATGTCCACAGTTGTTTCCGGTTATCTTTTTTATTAGACATATGTTCATTTATAATCTGCTTTATACAATCATATTCAAAGATCCCTTCTTTTTTAATTCTTTTAGCATCCAATACCGTTAACAACGAATTCTTTAATTCCTTTTTAAACCACCTGGCGACCGGAATACCAAAACCCTTTTTAGGTCTATTTAATATTTTTCGGGGAAGTTTATTATTTAAAGATTTCTTTAAGATATATTTAGGATTCCCAAAATGATATTTATATTTTACAGGCAATCCGCATATAAAATCTCCTAATTCTTTATCTAAAAACGGCGCGCGGACTTCCATGGAATTAGCCATCGCGGCAATGTCAATTTTATGCAAAAGATCCCCTTTTAAATAGGTGTGAATATAATAGTTACTGACCTGATCCAGATATCTTTTTGCACCAGAAATATTATTTAATTGAAAAGCCTCGCTAAATAATTCTTCTTCTGTTATCTTATTTTTATCAAGCATAATAGCATTAACCTCTCTGGTATTGAATGACCCGAGCCAGACCTGTTCTCTTATTATATCGTTCTCGATAATACCTTTCATAAATTGTTTAATTTTAAAATCGAATGAAAAGTTTCCATCATTTACCCTTAATCGATCAAATAGAGGTTTTAAGCAAGAGCGGCTGAGCAATTTAGGCACAAGACGCCCATAATAATATGCGTATCGGTTAGCCGGAAAAGTGGGATAACCCATAAGTAATTCATCAGCCCCTTCGCCGCTCAGAGCAACGGTGATATGCTTTCTGGCGAAATTAGACAATAAATAGGTCGGAATAATTGAGGCGTCGCCAAAAGGTTCGTCGCAAATATTTGTAATTTGCGGAAGAATATCCGTAAGTATTACCGGGGTTAATATTTTTTCGTGATGACTGGCACCAAGATGACCGGCAATTAGTCGCGAATAAGATGACTCGCTAAAAGAATTATCTTCAAACCCGATAGAAAATGTTTTGATTTTTGCCGGCGCAACCAGATCAGCCATTAAACAAGCAATCGCACCGGAATCAATTCCTCCGCTTAAAAATACTCCCACGGGAACATCAGATATTAATCTTTTGGCGACTGCTTTCTTTAACAAATTATAAAATTCGGCCTTGGCGTCATAGAAACTTATTTTATTTTCAGACGGGCCTAAAAATAACGGTTCCCAGTATTTACTAATCTTTAAATTCTTGCTTTTCAAATCAAATTCCAAAATGCTGGCTGCGTCTAATTTAAATATCCCTTTAAATATTGATAGCGGCGCCGGAATATATTCATAGGCCAGATATTTCTTTAGGGCCAATAAATTTAATTCTTTTGAAATATAGGGGTATTTTAATATAGCTTTTAATTCTGAACCGAAAATCAAGTTTCCTTTAATCTCAGAATAATACAGCGGTTTTTTGCCGTATCTGTCCCGGGCCAGAAATAATTTATTTAATTTTTTATCGAATAACGCGAAAGCGAACATTCCGCTCAGTTTATTAATACAATCTATCCCGCTGTCCTCATACAGATGAACAAGGACTTCGGCATCTGTTTTAGTTTTGAATTTATGGCCTTTGATAATTAATTCCTTTTTTAATTCCTGAAAATTATATATCTCTCCGTTGAAAATAAGCACAACAGAAATATCTTCATTAAATAAGGGTTGATCGCCTGTTTCTAAATCAATTATCTTGAGACGTCTCACTCCCAAAATAATACGATAGTCTGGGGTTGATCGATAAAATCCTTCAGAATCCGGCCCCCGGTGAAGAATAGAATCAGCCATCTTTTTAATAATAGATTCAGATTGGGATGATAATCCGTTATTAAGATCGGTAAAACCGCAAATACCGCACATAGATCAATATTCCTTTAATATTTTTAGCACAGATACCTGTGATTATCCTGCGTTATATTTACCCGTGCTCATCCGCAGAATATTCATAAACCTAAGCGAAACTTAATAATCGCAACCAGAAAAGTAAAAACATCTTTTAGTATTCGCACTTTACTTTCATAATGTTCTGTCCATTCAACCGGTATTTCTTTTATTTTCAAACCACGCCTCTGGGCAGTAACCAGAAGTTCCGTATCAAAAAACCATTCTTCATTCATAACTTGCGGGAGCAAGTGATGAATAGATGTTCTTTTACAGGCTTTAAAGCCGCACTGAAAATCCGCTATTTTAGTTATGCGAAACATAACTTTTATTATAAGATGATAAGCCAGTGATAATATTTTCCTGAGAAGCGACCGCCGGATAACAGACGCCGGGCTAAGCCGTGAACCAACCGAGACATCAGCCCCGTTTTTAATAGCTGAAATCAAAGATGGGAGCATTTTTAAATCGGTGGCCAGATCTATATCCATATAACCAACAATCTCGGCCCGGCTTTGCCCCCAGGCCTGCTTCAACGCACCACCCCGACCTTTTTTAACGCGATGGAGACACTTTATTTTTCCGGAAAACTCCCGGTTTAATTTTTCAGCAATATCCGCCGTCCGGTCGGTTGAGCCGTTATCGGCGATAATAATCCGCCATTGTTCAGAAAAATTATCGGCCATAAAAGATATTGTTTTTTTTACGTTCTTTTCCAATATCTTTTCTTCATTATAAACCGGCAACACTAGATCAAGATTAACATTGTTCTGGATTGACATGGCAGATTCGGCATTGGATACCTTTATTATTGTTTTCGTTAAAATCTTACCCCAAAATGTTCCCGGGCCGAGGGATGAGTGTCAGGGAAACAATCTCATTTCCTTAAGATTGCTTCACCCTTTCAGGGTTCGCAATGACAAAAATGGGATTATGACACAGTCTGAATGACACTCAAATGATGGTTTCAACGGAGCCTTTATTATTTACTTTCCCAGTACCCGTGTTTTTTAAGTTCTTCAATTAATAAAGCGGGCAATTCTTTTTTGTCTAACGGCTGATCAATCCGAACAGTCCTAATAAATTCCAAAAGTTTTTGAAGCAGGGCATAGACCACGCCAGGATTTTCCCGACTGCATTCTTTTGACTCACCGCGATCTTTCGTTAAATTGTAAAGCTCGTAACTCTCCACCTCAACATTAATAATTTCTTTGGGATTAGAGTCAAATCCGTCCAGATCATCCCGGATCAGTTTTGGCAACTCTTTGAATAAATGAGTCCTGGTTTTATTAACTTTCCTGATTAATTTCCATTCCCCGGCGCGAATCGTTTGTTTATATTCATTCGCCTCGGCGAATGAATATTTAAAATTTGAAACATCATTTTTTTCTTGATTAAGATTATTATGCTGTGACTGAGTTCTTTCTGTCATCAACGGAAGCAAACTCTGGCCCTGAGATTCTTGGTTAAGCGGAATCTTTAATAAATCTAAAGTCGTGGGCATAATATCAATGAGTTGAACCGGCGTATCAATTGGGGAATGGGGAATGGAGAATGGGGAATGCGGGATGCGGGATGTAAGATTGTTAGGTAATTTTATAATCAGCGGGACGTGGATAACTTCATCATAAAGATTCTGCGCGCCAAAGCGGTCAAAACTGCCGTGGTCGCCTAATTCCTCGCCGTGGTCCGCCGTTAAAATAATCAGAGAATTTTCAAATAAACCTGATTCTTTTAGTTTAGCAACCAAGATTCCCATCTGCTGATCGGCATAAAAAATACTGCTGTCATAATGAGCAACGACATGATTAAAGTCATCTGCATTTAACTTATGATTTTTATCTTTTAATGATAGTTCTGAATTTTTGATATTTTTCAGCAAATCATATGATAAAGGAACCCGGTCAAAAATCCCCCGGTAATTTTCGTCAAACATATGGTGGTCCGGTTCCGAAACGGCATCATAAGGCGAGTGACCGTCGTAGGTATGAAGGTAGAGGAAGAAAGGGCTGGGTGTCGTGCGTCCTGCGTCTTGCGTCTTGGGTCTAGTGTCTGGCGTCTTGCGTCTTGCGTCTAACCAATCAACAACCAGAGGCACTAAATCAGCGCTGCGGGCCAAGGATTTTTTATCATAATAAGAATCAAATCCTTGGTTAAGGTTGTTAATGGAATTAAGGTCAAGCCCCCCGGTAAAAGCGGTTGTTTCATAGCCATACATCTTTAATATTTCAGGTAAGGTTAACGCTTTGTCCTGTAATGATTGCCCTCTTTCCCAAACTCCATGAGTGGAAGGGTATTGAGAAGTCAACATTGAGGTATGACTGGGCAAAGTCCAGTATGATTGACCAATCGCCTGAGTAAAAATAATCCCTTCTTTGGCTAAAGCATCAATATTCGGTGTAGTTTTACGATTATAACCATAACATTGAAGATGGTCGGCCCGTAAAGACCCGATCACAATCCAGATGACATTAAAGCCGGAAGCAGGAAGCGAGAAGTTCTCGGTTAAATTAGCGGCGGAATCATTTAAAGTAATTAATTGGCTTTCAAATTCTTTTAGTTTACTTACCCCGCTTTTATCGTCGGGGGAATCACTCCAGTACCCGGCCCGGCTGATTTCCTTTTGTAACTGCGGTGTCATACCGGTCGGAATAGAAACGGTTAAATTTTGCTTACTCCCATTAACCGATCTATTTTGCTCCAGCCATTTGAATAATTGTTCTTTTAATTCGGTAGTTATTTCAGGATGTTCAGAAACAACATTTTTGGTTTCGGCCGGGTCATTAACTAAATCAAATAAGATGAAGATATGGGCGGGGACCCCGCTTGGGGCGAGACTCTCCCGCTTGGGGCGGGACTCCGCTGTCACTTTGCACTGTCGTTTCGCAAGTCCCGCTCTTTCCGGGAGAAAGGACGGGACAAGCCCCGCCGCTACATTTTCTTCGGTCTCAACGTAAATTAATTTCCATTGATTCGTCCGGACCAGCGCCCGATAAGGGGCGTCTTTGCCTAAAGCACCGTTACTGAAAACATACCCCGAAAATGAATTCGGGGCAGGTTTATTGAAGTCAGAGGAAACCGTCTCATTAATTAATGGTTTTAAACTCTGTCCTTGGGCCTGATGGGGAATCGGAATACCGGCATAATCAAGAATAGTCGGCATCACATCAATGAGTTGAACCGGCGCATCAACAGTTAAGTTATGAGTTATAAATGATGAGTTATGAATGACAGATTGATGAGGTAATTTTATAATGAGCGGAACGCGAATGCCTTCTTCATAAACATTACCATGTTCGGCGCCACTTAAAGTTAACGGCAAATTGTCATTATTTTTATTCACATAAAGATAATTTTCATTTTTATGTTCATCAAAAGATTCACCGTGGTCTGAAAAAATTGCAATTAAGGTATTATCATAAAGATTCATCTGTTTTAACGCATTTAAAAATTGTCCGATTTGTTTATCCGCGCGGTTAATGGCGGTATCGTAATGCGCAATGACATATTCAATTTCTTCCATAGTAGGCGACAGGTCTTTCCAGTCCGGTTCGGCTGATTTTAAAGCCCGCTTAATTTCCGGCCGGACCGTAGACCACTTCCGGTTATTCCAGGCCGGAATAATCTCGTCAGTTTGGTCCGGACCGGGAATATGAGCATCGTAGCCGTGGAGGAAGAGGAAGAAGGGGAGGGACGGGCGTCCTGCGTCCGGCGTCCTGCGTCCACTACTCTCTATTCGTTGCTCTCGACCCGCTACTTCTGATTTCAGCCAGTTAACGGCCTGCGGAACGGTTTGATTAAAACCGCCCAGCCAGGATTCGTTATGCTGATAAATATCAAATCCTTGCGCTAGCCCATGGCGCGAGTGGACGTCAAATCCGCCGCTGAAAGCCGCGGTCCGGTAGCCGTATAATTTTAAAATTTCAGCCAGTGTTAACGCTTTATCGCCTAACCGTTTATCCCGGCCATAAATCTGATGAACATCCGGATATAAAGAAGTCATAATTGAAACGTGGCTGGGCAGGGTCCAGGAAGATTGGGCAATGGCCTTGGTAAAAAGTATTCCATCCCGGGCCAGGTTGTCAATATTCGGGGTGGTCGGTTTTGGGTAACCGTAACAGGAAAGATGGTCGGTTCTGACCGTATCCAATGATATAAGTATCACATTGGGCCGAGACGGCTTTATATCTGATGAAATCAGCGGCGTTGCTTTATCATCAGCGGCGTTACAGCCGAATAATAAAATAAGCAATAATAGTAGAATATATTTTACAGCGTAATTCATAAACAGTTTTATCTCCCGGTTTCGGTGGTGGTTGCATCTCGTTTATCAGTATGGGGATAGGCGTCGGCATAAATTGCGCCAAACGAAACATATTTCCCAAGCCGACCAGGCCTCGCCTGTCTGCCGACAGACAGGCCGTCAGGCTGGAACTCAACCGTAACCTAACCCCCAAACTATACCTCGTTATTTAATCATCGGTAATTATAATAGTCTCGCTTTTCATTTCAGTCTCGTGTTTTTTAACAGAAATATCTCCGGCCGAATTGTCATTTTCCGTCCAGTAGCCATGCTGGCGGATTGCCTTGAGCATTTCCGGCGTAATCTTTCCTGCCGCGACCGGTTTAATTCTCTGATTTTCTATTTCTTTCCACAATCCGCACAATTGTTTTTCGAGTTCCGTAACCACGGCCGGATATTCTTGGGCAACATTTTTGTCCTCGGTCTGATCATTGACGCAATCATATAATTGAACCGCGTAATGTTGACCCGCTTCCGTTTGCGGGAATGGAGTGCAAACTAATTTCCATTTATCAGTCCGGACGCGGAAAGAGAAAACGCCGTCATCTTCTGTGGTATTGCTGAACACGTATTTATTAAAATTAGGAGAAGCCGTATTTTCAATTAATGGTTTAAGACTGCGGCCCTGGGCCTGATGGGGAATCGGAATGCTCAAATAATCGATGATCGTCGGCATGATGTCTATAAGTTGGACTTGGGTATTAATTTTAGATTGCGGATTACTGATTGCGGATTTCAGGCTTAGCGGTAATTTTATTATTAAGGGGACATGGAAACGATCTTTGCCGAGTATTTTTTCGATGGAACCGTGATCTGAGAAAATAATAATCATCATATTGTCCAGCGGTTCGATTTTTTCTAATGCGGCCAAGAAGCCGCCAATCTGTTCATCAGCATAGTTAATCGCGCCATCATAATGAGCTATCTGATGCTGCCTCAGAACCGGCGAAGATAAAAGATCTTGTTCAAATTTTTTACTAAATCTCCAATTAGACATTATTTCGTCTAATCTCAAATCAATCTCAGGATGTTCGCTTATCCAGCGATGCCGGTAACTATCCGAAATACTGGAATAAGGCCTATGAACGTCGTAGCCGTGGAGGAAGAGGAAGAAGGGTTGTGCGTTGTGCGTTGTGCGTCTTGCGTTCAGCCAGTTGCTCGCCCGGGGGATAGAATCCCGAAAAGGACCCC
>CAKKQI010000180.1 GCA_919901895.1 Candidatus Brocadiaceae bacterium
TACATCTCACCCAAGAACGATATCTTTCGTCCATAATTTTGATAAAAAAATTTGCCAGTGTATAATTATCACATCATTTTTTTTTCTGGTGCCTTCTTCTTGGCAAACTAGAAATTTATTTTTGATAGTTCGCAACTCGCCCAGTTTATTCAAACAAATAAGATCTTCGCTTTGAGCCCGCTTAGTGGCTTTTACCTCAATGGCGGTATTACCGATTACGAAATCGACTTCATTTTGATTATAATCCTGCCAAAAATGAATCTGTTTTTTTATGCGGGTGTAACTCAGAAATGACCTCAGTTCGTTGAAAAACCAGGTTTCAAATGCTCTGCCATAAAGATCAGAATTCCGGTCAAGATGTTCCGTCTGAGCTAGAGTATTCATAACACCACAGTCGAATAGATAAAATTTCGGTGCCTCAATTGATTTACGACTTGCGGCCATTTCTACGGGTGTGATCTGAAAAGCGATTAAAGTGTCATAGAGTACCTGAAAATATTGTTTAATCGTATTGGGAGAAATCTGCGCGTCGCTGCCGATTTTTGTGTAATTCACAATTTGACCCGAGCTTAAGGCGGCAATTTTTAAAAATCGAACAAATGGCGGAAGTTTTCTTATCAGATGTTCTTGTGTGATTTCTTCCCTTAAATAGGCCTCACAATAAGCATCAAGCTCTTCTTCTGGATCATCTGACTTATAGACGGCAGGCAAAGTACCATGGCGTAATGCCCTGTCGAGACTAAAGTGTTTTATCTCGCTTTGAACTAAGGGAAATAATTCAGAACGCCAAGCTCTTCCGGCAAGTAAATTTACGCCTTCCATTTTTAATTTGCGAGAACTGCTACCGGTTAATAGAAATTTAGTCTTTTTTTCCTCAATCAGACGATGAACTTCATTCAGCAGTTCCGGTATTCGTTGTATTTCGTCGATGACAATCCATTTTTTAGGGTGAGCCTGTACAACTTCTTCTAATTGCGAGGGATTGGTTTGATATTTTAGATATTCTGATGATTTAAGCAAATTAATATAGACGATTTTGTCAGGGCTCAACTGTTTTCTAATCAGAGTTGATTTGCCCACACCCCTGGGGCCAAATAAAAAAAAAGACTTTTTATGTAATAACTGATCTAAATTTAATATTCTTTTATATTCATCCATATCAACAATTATAATGTGAATTTTACTTAAATATCAACAATTATAATGTGAATTTTACACTACATTCGTATAAATTAGTAATTTGGGTGTATATGTTTAAATCTAAATAGAAAATTAATTTCTGAAAAAATAGAGAACAACACGGCCGTTAACACCAGTGTTACCATTATTATCACCTACAGCCACTTGAGCGCCACCGTCGCCAGCACCCGCTCGGTCGCCATCGGCTGAGTTTCCCGGAACGGTTCCAGCCCCGGCGGTTTGTGTTCCAGCTACGATAGAAAAACTAGAACCGCCACCACCGGTTCTACTGTTAGTACTTCCTGCGTTTCCACCTGCTCCGCCGCCGTATGTTCCGCCTGCTCCGCCTGCTGGAGCCCCTGTTCCGCCGGCATCAAGACTGCCACCGTTTCCACCTTGTAACGAAGCCCCAGCAGTTGGGTTGGTGCCAGGCGCGTTTTGAGCTTGATTTCCAGCTGCGCCACCGGTAATTGCTGTGCCGCCACCTCCACCGGTTCCGGCCACCCATGCAATACCTCCAGTAACACCAGTGGTTCCGCCACCTGCGCCACCTGCTCCGACAGCTCCGGCAGCTCCGTTATCGCCAGCACCGCCGCCGCCACCACCGCCAGCAACTAATTGCACAACTAATCCAGGGCTTGTAAGCACAGCGCTATAGCCGCCGCCACCACCACCAGCACCATAAGAGGTGCCACCCGAATTTAATCCGCGCACCCCCGCGCCACCAACTCTTATTGCATAATCAGTACCGGAAGTGACT
>CAKKQI010000181.1 GCA_919901895.1 Candidatus Brocadiaceae bacterium
TGCCGTTTTTATCGAGGGCGACGGCTATCGGTGAATTCAGCCGGGCGTTTTTGGCTAATCCGTTGTCTCCGCTAAAACCTTGTTCTCCAGTGCCGGCCACGGTCCAGACCAGGCCGGCCTGATCAATCATCAAGACCCGGTGGATGCGGTTAGAGGCGATATAGATAAATCCGTTACGGGGGTCTCTGGTCATAAAACTGCCGCCCACACTGCCGAGACCGGTGAAAATAGTGGTGCCGAGCGAGACTTGCGTAGCCGGGTACCCGTCGCCGGGGTAAACCGAGGTCAGGTCCGAACCGGCAAAGGCGCTAATCAGTCCGGTTTGCATATCAACTTTTCTGATTCTGGGGTAGTCATAGATGTAGAGATTACCGGCCGGGTCGGTGACCGCATCAACCGGCCAATTGAACCTGGCTTGAGTCGCCGGTCCGCCGTCACCGGCATAACCCCGAAGGCCTGTGCCGGCTACGGTGGTAATCCGGCCGGTTGGTTTATACGTAGAGCGCGCCCCGTCGCCCTCAGTCAGCATTACCGAACCGTCCGGGTTTGGGTGAAGTCGTTCTAATCCGGCCAGGGACCAGCCGGCTCCGAAAGGACTGTTGATTTGATTATTAATTAAAACTTCGGTACTGATAAGCCGTTTTTGTGGAACCGGGTAAGGATAGGCAATGCCTAATATTTGCAGGGGCGGACCGCTAAAGGTGTTGGTGGTGGCATAGACCGCGCCGCTATAATTGGCATCCCAATTAATTTGGGCCTGATAGCCGCCGGAGACCAATGGTTGACCCCGGCCATTGCGTCCGTCAAAAAGATAGGCCCCGCGCATCGTTTGGGATTGAGGGGTAAAATAACTTTCGGTCCTGACGCCTTCAATGGAAACAGCAAAACGATTGTTGACCGGCGTTGACGCGGGAAAGGGCGGATTGCTCGTGTCCCAGGCAATGAATTCGTTGGGCGCGGCCGTGCTTGATTCATAGATAAATTCCAACGTATCAGATAATCCCAACCGGCGCAGGGACGGCAGGACGGTATTGACTTTAAGATGTCCGAAGCGATATCCGACAAACGAGCCGGCCGAATCCCCTGAGATGCGGCAGCCGGGACCGGGTGAACCGCCGGCCTGATTGCCGGGCCCGGCACGAAAGATGTTCTGAAGAAAAACGCTTAAGGAGAATCCCCCGGAACTAAATCTCGTCCAGTCGCCTTCCAGCCACTGGCCATCGGCTGAAACCCAACCCATACCACCGGATACCCAGCGTCCGTTTTCCCTGTCCCAGTAACCGATGGGTAAAGGCGTGCCGGCCGGTAAGCCGAGCGTATTTTTCATCCGCACCCGGACCGGTTGGGCCAGCGGACCGGACGGTTCGCCGAAAAAGAACGAGACAAAAGCCGCGTTATCCGGTAACGGATTAGGTAATTCGCGCGGGTGTGTGATTAAGGTAAGTTTAACTTCGGTATCCTGGGCGAAAGTGCCCGGCGGAAAATCTATCCGTAAGGTGCCGGCCGAATTGGTCACCGTGCCGCCGGCCTGGGCCGAAACGGTGTTGACCGCATCCACCGGTAAAAGATAAATCGGGTCAACCGCGCTGTCCCGCGTGGATTCCACGAAGACCTTTCGCTGGGCATAATGATAACCATCTTTAGTGGCTTCCAGAAGATATTCGCCTTTATCAGGGGTAGGAAAAGAAAATCGGCCTTGGGCATCGCTGGTTAGCGTGCCGGTAATGCCGTTTTTCAGGATAATTTCCACCCCGGTTAAAGGCAGATTGGTTGTGGCGTCATAAACCAGACCGTCGATAAAGCCGGATTTTTCGGTGACCACCGGCGGCATCATCCCTTGAACCTGGAAAACGCTGGTGGTTTGTCCCTGGTTAGTAGCCCGGTCTTTAATCAAAGCAGTAATCGTGTTTGGTCCGTCAGGCAAAGGGGTGGTTTCAGGAATTTGATAAGTGGCCGCCTCAGAACCGATGGTAAATTGAGCGGTTTCATCGCTTCCGTTAATCAGGACATGAAAAGACGCTGTGTCTAAACCGGTCAGTTGGTCGACGTAGTTGATTTTTATTAACGGCGTATTGGTATTGATGATGCTGTTATCCGCGGGGTCAGCGATTTCTATTACCGGCGGGGTTAAATCAACGGTGAAGGAAATTTGGGCGCCGGCCGGATTGCCGGCCAAGTCACTGATTTCGGTTTTTAAAATGAGGTCTTTGCCTTCGGGCGCCGGGCTGGTCGCCATCGCCCGGTTTTCACCGAGGAAAAACCGGCCGGTAATATCCTGTCCGGCCAGCGATGCCTTAAAACTGCTCAAATCAACGCCGGCTAAATTATCGGTGTAGTCAATAATGAGTTTTAGTTCGGGCTGATTGGTCAGCAGGCCGTCAGCCGGCGAGACGATTTTCAAGACCGGCGCGGTGGTATCCAGCATAATCGCGCCTTCAACCGCGGCCGAAGTAAAAAGTGTTTTTTCCTTGGTTTTTTCGCCGGCTTTGCCGGTTTGCTTAAACCGGTTCACCTCGCCGGTAACCTGATAAAAATAAACGCCATCCGGCGGGATTTGATTAAATTGGTCCAGCCCGTTCCAGTTTAGTAAAGTATCGACACTGAAATAAACCGGTTCTTCCTGATTGGGCGCGACCAGCGGAAATATTTGATGGTGGTCTTGGAGCGTCATCACTTCAGCGGATTTGTCCGGGGTATAAATCTTCCAATTGCTATCCAGATAAAAACTGCCGCGCTGGGTCAGGCCTTTATCAACTTCATCTGCTTTAAGTCCGGCTTTGGCTCTTACATTATATGTAAGATTAAGGGTAGCCGTATCTTTGACGCTATCGTTATTTGGCGAGAACGGGTCAGGGGCATCGGCAAATTCGGAAATGGCTAAATCCGGCGTCGGCGTAGGTGATGGATTGGCCAAGGCGACTTGAAAATAAGTCAGCGGCGGGCCGATAAAGAGAAGTAAAAAGACCTGCGATAAAATAAGAAAGCGATTCAACCATTTTGCTGACTTTAATTTCGGCATGTTTTTCCTCCGTCAAAAAAAATGCTGGTTTAAAGTAATGTGATTCCGGTTAGGTTGTTGGTAAGTCTATCTTAAGAGTATTACTTTGTCAAGGGATTTTTTTAAGAAGTTTCCCTGCTTTATCAATATTATCTATGAAATATATCGCTGAGTGCTCGCTTTCATAAGTCCGTGTACCGTATCCCGCCAGGAATCTTCTACACGGACGCGGCCCGAAAGGCCGCATTCGTACAAATAGGGGGTAAACGAATTTATGAAAGCGAGCGCTGAGGGGACAAAGGGTCAAGCATTTTTAATCTGCAGGTAGCCGCCTAGCCGGGTGAAATACTCAATCCATTTTTCCGCTTCGGTGTTTCCCTGGTTTGCCTTAGCGGTCATTTCTTTGTATAACCGCCGGCTGGTGGCAAAATAAATATTTTGCATTTTCCAGGTATCCAGTTCCAGCGGCAGTTCGCTTAAGATTTTAATTGTTGAGGCGATGGTTTCCAGCAAGGCGAGGTCGTCCGGCGCCTTTGAAAATTTTTCCATTAGCCCGGTTAAAGTCCCGGTAGCGACAAAACCTAACGTAACTCTATCCAGTTCCACCGGCCGGCGTTTGGTTTCCTCGGCCAATTTTTGCAGAATCCTGGTGTTTAACTTTCCGTTTTCCAGCAATTCCCGCACCTGGGTATTAAATACAAATTCTACAATGGTGGACAGGGCTTTGGGCAAAGGAATTTTCATTTTATTCATCACCTGCATAATCGGGTAATAATGCTGGTAAATTTGGCGGAGCGATGCTTCTATTTCTTTTAAGGTGGTTTCGGCAATCTGGCCCAGGATTTTTTTCTGTTCGTCTTTAAATAAATGCCAGAGGGAATAATTATGTGTTTCAAAATGCTTATCAATCAAATAAATTACTTCGGTGATATTACTTTTCAGATAAGCGTCCTTAATTTCATCATGCATAATATTAAAAGCCGTTTCTTCCATATTCTGGCGGACGCCGCCAATCAGGTTGTGGTCGCCCAGATGAAGAACGGCATAACTGATGAGCATTTCTTCCCAGGTAATATCGGAGTACAGACGCACCTGTCCGACGGCCAGTTTTTGATTTCCCATCTCTAACCGGTCGTCCTTCTCGTTCCGGGCCGAGTAACAGTAAATCTGGGCGGTTTCCGGGTATTCTTCAAAGAGTGAGGAAATGGCGTAATGGGCGCCGGCCCGGATTAAATCTACCTGCACCGGTTTGGCCAGCAGGTTATAAATTTTGGCGCCGTTAGCCAGTTCGGGAATATTACTCGGCGCGCGTTCCAGAAATTTCAGATAACCCGGTTCTAAATCTACGCCCGTTACTTCCCGTCCCAATTGCATGGCCCGGGCTGCATACTGGATTACCTGCACCGTTTCAATACCGGAAATGTCTTCAAAGAACCATCCGCAACTGGTATACATCAGCATCAGCTGGCGCTGCATTTCCAGAAGTTTAAGAACAATCACTTTTTCTTCACGAGAAAACTGTTTGAGCGAATGACTTGCTAAAAAGTTCTCTATATTTTGAGTTGAGCGGTCAATGATTACTTTAAGGTAATCATCGCGGGCCGCCCATGGGTTTTTTACGTAACGCGCCATTTGTTCTTCATATTTTGAGCAGAGATTATCGCGCAGCCAGTCCATGGCTTCTCTTAAAGGCATCCGCCAGTTTTGTTGCCAGTCCGCGCGTTTCCCGGCGCGACAACCGCAATTATTACGCCATCTTTCCACCCCGTGGATACAACTCCACGAAGAATTTTTTATAATTTCTACTTCATAAGAGGGCGGATGCTTTTCCAGGTATTCTCCGTAGATAGTGATGGTCGCCAGTTTGTTTGATTCTATGTAGTAAAGACAATAAGCTAGGGCCATATCACCGAAACGGTGGTGGTGCCCGTAAGTTTCTCCATCTGTGGCGATATTAATCAGCCCCGATTGTATCGGGGCAAGTTGGTCTGTCTCGCCCGGGCGGGACGGATGGTTGAAAGCATCAACCAATTTCCGCGCGAAATTTTCGCCGTTTTTTAAAAGGTCGCCGAAAGCAATATCCCTGGAAATAGGGCCGTCATCAAAAAAGATATTAATAATTTTACCTGAGGGAAGGCTACATAAATAGGGCTGTTTGGCATTGATTCTTTCTCCGCTGACATCCTGCCAGTCTGATTGATTGGCTTGTCCCGCCATGGGCGGGAGCGGACGGACCCGGCGGGCCTGACGAGGCGCCAGGATCGTAAATTTTATTCCCTGCTCAGCTAATATTTCCAGCGTTTCAATATCAACCGCTGTTTCCGAGAGCCACATTCCTTCAGGTTTTCGGCCGAACCGGTGTTCAAAATCTTTGATTCCCCAGATAACCTGGGTGCGTTTATCTCGTTGGTTAGCCAGTGGCATAATAATATGGTTGTAAACTTGGGCCAGGGCCGAACCGTGTCCGTTAAAACGTGATTGGCTTAACCGGTCGGCGTTAAGAATTGCCTGATAAACCTCCGGTTCATGTTTCTCCAGCCAGGAAAGAAGGGTTGGTCCAAAATTAAAACTGATCAGGTTATAATTATTGACGATATCAATGATTTTTTTCTGGGGGTCAAGAATTCGTGAAGTGGCATTAGGGGCATAACACTCGGCGGTGATTTTCTCATTCCAGTCATGGTAGGGATAAGCCGCTTCCTGCCATTCCACTTCTTCCAGCCAGGGATTTTCCCGAGGCGGTTGATAAAAATGTCCGTGGATACAGATATATTTGTTCATTTAGGCCGTTACGATTAAATGTTATTATTAATGTTTCAGCCAAAGGACTGATTCGTCCTCTGGCG
>CAKKQI010000182.1 GCA_919901895.1 Candidatus Brocadiaceae bacterium
ACGCCATAAGTTATAGTTCCCCGATATTCATCGGGGAACGTCTACGAATTGAACCCCGCCCTTTCTACAAACTCATCACCCTAAATAACCAACCAGAGCATTCATTACTACCATTCGTTATGGTTGATAAATTAACAGAAAGGGCGGGATTATCGTATTATCTCCTTATAATTTTTATTATACTTCAAATTAATTTTTTGTCAAAGCATTTTGAAAGAAAAGGGATTTCTGGTTGCGTCCCTGTTTTGTGGTAGACAACGACCTTCCCGCCAGAGGCGGGTCTGCCTCAGGCATGATATGGTCGTTGAGGCTCCCGGGCGACCCCGCCTTAGCGGGGGAGGGATTTTCCTTGATTGAATGGAAATTATATCAGATTACCTAACCCTGCACCACGTAGTCCGCCTAAGGCGGATCAAGAAAAATCTGCCTTAAGCCTCCGCCCGAAGGGCAGATTTTTCTTGACAAAATATTTAGAACGGCTATAATTATTAGGAATGCCTAACTCCATAAACACGGAGTGTTTATTTATGAAAAAACCGGAAGTTTCATCCCATATGGAAGATTACCTTGAGGGGATTTATAATCTGGAACGCTCTTATAAAGTGGCCCGGGTTAAGGATATTGCCGGTTGGCTTCAGGTGAAAATGCCCAGTGTCAGCGGTGCGTTGCAGACGCTGGTGCGCAAAAAATTGATTAAACACGAACGTCATGGTTACGTAGAACTTACTCCCCGCGGTAAAATAATGGCTGAACGGATTCAGAATAAACACAAAGACCTGACCGATTTTTTCACGAGAATTCTTAACATCCCGCCGGTTCAGGCGGCCCGCGATGCCTGCCAGACGGAGCATGCCATCAGCCCGATGACGATGAACCAGATCAGGAAATTTGTCCGGTTTATTGACGCCTGTCCGCGGGGTGGAACGGAATGGATTAAATATTTTATGGCTGAATGTTATTTCTCTTTGTCGGCCGAAAAAAAACTTCAAACAGATTGTCATCAGTGTATCAAGCAATCTTTGAAAAATAAAAACAATGCAAAAAACAGCCCGCGATGAATTGCTGGAATTAATCTGGGTTAAAAAAGAGCAGTTCCTGAACCGCACCCGGTCCGGTTCAAAGCAAACCGCTTTGTCCCGATTTGGTCGGGACTCCGCTGTCGCTTTGCCGTCGGTTGATGACCTGATTAAACAGGATTTGAAAATCTCATCCGAACTGCTGGCTGAAATGCTTAATAATAATTATTTAACCAGAAAAGACGGTTTGCTTGATTTTACCGAGAAAGGTTATCAGTCCGCGGCTGCTTTAACCAGGGCGCACCGCTTGAGCGAACGGCTTTTTAGCGACGTGTTGGAACTGGGGGAAAAATACCTGGAGCGAAACGCCTGCTCTTTTGAGCATATCCTTAGTCCTGAAGTGGTGGAATCTATTTGTATTCTTCTTTCCCATCCGCGCGAATGTCCGCACGGGTATCCTATTCCTGAAGGTTCTTGCTGTAAGAAATTCGCTAAAGAAATTCAACCGCTGGTTGTTCCCCTGATTGAATTAAAAAGCGGGGCAACCGGTAAAATTGTTTACGTCGTTACTAAACATCACCAGCGGTTGGACCAGTTGACGGCTCTCGGGATTACGCCCGGGATAACCGTTAAAGTCCATCAGACTAATCCGGCTTATGTAATTAAAATTGGAGAAACTGATATTGCTCTTGATGATGTGATTCTCAAGGATATTTATGTCAGACGGCAATAAACCCAAAACCTCTAAAAAAAATGAATCTCAAAATAAGTATTATCAATAGGTGAGTTACAGGGCAACTTTTAAAAACCGCAATATAAAATTAAACACTCCGCCAGCGACAAAGGCAAATACAAAAACAAAGGTAATAATCATCAATGCTATTTTGAGTCCCTGCTCTTTAATAATCATAAAAACATTGGCGATGCAGGGAACAAACAGGGTTAGGGTCAGGACCGCCACCAGGGTTTGAATCGGTTCTAACTTGACACCTTCGGTCATTAATACGACTGCGTAATCACGCCGCAAAAAACCCATGACAAAACCGCCGGCGGTTTCTTTGGGTAATTGCAGCCAATTAACGACTAGTGGGGCGGCCATATTTTCAATTACTTTGAGAAGCCCGGTTTTATCCAGCGTAAACAAAATAAGAGTACCCAGTATAAAAAGCGGAACCGCTTCTTTAAGATACCAGGCCACCCGCGACCAGGTTTTAAGCAGAATATTTTTTAACTGAGGCCGGCGCATCGGCGGGATTTCCATAATAAAATCAGAACTTTTCCCCGGTAATAATAATGAAGCAAAATAACCGACCAGCATAATAATCGCCACCAAACTTCCGGCCCAGATTAAGGTGGCTTTTCCGGAAATGGTGGCCGTTTCTCCGAAAATTACGCCTAACTGGGCGGAGCAGGGAACCGCCAGCGCTAATAATAAGGTGACAATAATCCGCTCTTTCC
>CAKKQI010000183.1 GCA_919901895.1 Candidatus Brocadiaceae bacterium
TTCGGGCAACGGTTTCCCGGGCACGACCCGGCCGAGCCCGCCGTGCATCTTTAAGGCGCGGACCGTTGCGACAATAACCGCGCAGTTAGGTTTCAGGCCGCTGACCCGGCATTTGATATTCAGAAATTTTTCGGCTCCGCAATCAGCTCCGAATCCGCTTTCGGTTACGACATATTCACCCAGCCGGATGGCCATCAGATCAGAGAGCACGGAGTTATTCCCATGAGCAATATTGGCAAACGGTCCGGCGTGGACAAAGCAAGGTGTATTTTCCACCGTTTGGAGGAGATTTGGTTTCAAGGCATCCTTCATTAGAATGGTCATTGAACCGGCGCATTTGAGGTCTTCGGCCGTAACCGGTTTTCCATCGTGAGTGGTCGCGACCACAATTCGGCCCAGTCGTTCACGCAAGTCTTTCAAACTGGTGGCTAAGGCCAGGATGGCCATTACTTCTGAAGCAACCGAGATATCAAATCCGGTTTCCCGGACGACGCCTTCGCCGTTAAGTCCGGTGATAATATTTCGTAAGGCGCGATCGCTCACGTCAACCACCCGGCGCCAGAAAATATTTTCCGGGTCAATATTCAGTTTATTCCCGTGGAATAAATGATTATCCACAAAAGCGGAGAGGAGATTATGAGTAATGCTGACGGCGTGAACATCGCCGGTCAGGTGCAGGTTAAAATCTTCCATCGGGATGACCTGCGAATACCCGCCGCCCGCGGCGCCGCCTTTAATCCCAAAAACCGGACCGAGTGACGGCTGGCGGATGCAGGTGATGGCTTTTTTGCCGATATAATTTAATCCCATGGTCAGTCCGATGGTGGTGACGGTTTTACCTTCACCCAGCGGGGTCGGGGTGATGGCGGTAACGTCAATATATTTTCCCATTGGTTTATTTTTAAGTTGCTCCAATAAATCAAGTGAAATTTTTGCCTTGTGCGGTCCGTAGAGTTCCACGTATTTCTCATCAATGCCTAAATTGCGGGCGATTTCCATAATCGGTTTTGGCTTGGCCGCCTGGGCGATTTTAATATCGGTCGGAACTTCTTCGGGCCGCCTCATTTTGGCGGAGCCAATATTTTTAGGTTCTCCACAGCAGGTATCTTTTTTGCCTGATATTCTCGGCTGCAATCTTTCCATGTTTTTCTCCTCTATAAACTTTGATAAGTAAAATTTATTTATAACGCTTTTCGGTAGGCATCCAAATAAGAATCACAGTAAATAAATTTATTTAATAATAAGTCGGCGGTAATCATTGCATCCATTAACTGGGTGTCCAGTGGGTCAAGAATCGCTTCGTCCAGTCCGTTAGCAATGCCCATGACCAGGGCAATGCGGTTAACCAGCGGGCGGTTCAGGCAGCCCTGAGATACGTTACTTAAACCAACTACTATTTTTGGGGCCGGGTCTGATAATATTTTTAATTCTTTAATGGTCTGGAGCATCGAGCCGATCTGGTCCTGTCCGAATTTGACGGGGAGAACGACCGGGTCAAGGTGAACATCATCAGTGGGCAGTCCGGCTTCCATCGCAGCGGCGAGGATTTTCATACCGATTTCCGTCCGGGCGGCGACAGAATTAGGAATGCCTTTTTCATCCATACAAAGTCCCAGAAGAGCGGCGCCGTATTTTTTAGCCAGACCAATCAGGGCGTCCAATTTTGCCTGTTCGCCGGTGGTGGAGTTAATCAATGCTTTTCGTTGACATGATTTTAATCCGGCTTCAATTACCGGTGGTTTAGCGCTGTCAATAGACAAAGGAACATTAACTGCTTCCTGGATGCTTTCCACCAGCCATTGCATAGCCGCGACCTCATCGGCCGCGGCCGGTCCGACGTTAACATCAAGCATCTGCGCTCCGGCTGCGACCTGTTTTCGGGCAATCTCCTGAATGATACTCTTATCTTTTTCCTTGATGGCTTTGCGCACGTTTTTGAACATCCCGTTAATCAATTCGCCGATTACCAGCA
Organism: Candidatus Brocadiaceae bacterium; assembly: GCA_919901895.1. Taxonomy (GTDB): domain Bacteria; phylum Planctomycetota; class MHYJ01; order JACQXL01; family CAKKQI01; genus CAKKQI01. The sequence continues at coordinate 1,973 of CAKKQI010000183.1, forward strand.
TAAGTCACCTCGTTATTCGTATTTCGTTAAATCGTTACCGATCATGATACCTTCATCAATTGCGCCACATATTTTCTGGTCAGGGCGACCGCTTTCGGATGATACATTATCAAAATATCTGCTCCGCTGAGTAAGAAACCTACCGCAGTAGATGATTCCCATGCGACACCGCGTTCTTTTTGCGGACCCCAAGCCGGCATTTCTGATTCGCCGGCTTTAGCTTCTTTTATTTTCCAGACTTCCGAACCGACCACTCCGATCATCGGATAAGCCATTGTTTTATCACCGCCCAGGGCAGCCAGGCGGGTCCGTTCCATAATGGTATAAGCATATTCAAAACCGTAACCAATCGCACCGGTGGTGGGGAAGATGACAATCCGGTCGGTGGGCATTTCCATATCCGATAAAAGAATATTCAACTGTTTGCAGATATTGATATCCAGCGGGCTTTCGGTGATGATGTTATGGCCGTCGGCAATGCAGGTGGCGGCCAGGACTTTATAATTATCCTGAACGGCTGCGCCTAATAAACATCTTTCGCCGGCCAGGGCCTGGCTGCAGGCGGGTAATAATTGGTTGTCTTTTTCGCTGTGGCCGGACCCCCAGATGATGATGGG
>CAKKQI010000184.1 GCA_919901895.1 Candidatus Brocadiaceae bacterium
GTCGGCACAATCAGATAACTGAATACCAGAAGAACCCCGGCTATTTGAACAGAACTGGTTATGATAAAACCGAAGGTTACATAAAATATAAAGTCCCACCAGCGGACCGATATCCCATTCCGGTAGGCTTCGTTCGGGTTGGTCGAAATAAGGATAAATTTCTTGCGAAATATATAATGAAAAATACCGATCATCAGGTATATTAAAAATGTTTTAAGAACGACGGCTGGGGTAACGTAAAGCAATCCTCCGATAAGCATTGACTTAATTGCTTCATGACCGTGCGGAGATTTGTCAAAAATTAAAACCGAAACGGCTGAACTGACGGCAAAAACTATCCCGATAATTGCCTCCTGCGGCACCCGTTCTTCTCTCATCCGGCTAACGGCAAAGATACCGGCGCCGATAAAAGTAAAAACCAGCGACATCATATAAGCCATCTGACTTGATAATTCGTAGTTTAAAAGCACCGCGCAGGCGCTGCCGAGCGCCGCCACCTGAGCCAGAGACAAGTCAACAAAAATAACGCCCCGGCTGACAATATGAAGCCCTAAATAACAGTGCATCCCAACCAGAATTAAACAAGCGAAAAAAGGCCATTGAAGAATATTAAGCGTATCAATCATAAATATTTATCTCCCCTGTTAATGATTACATAGATTTTAGTAAGAAGATTACACAGATTAAAAGAATCTCGCCGAGACGGAACTGTCCCGCTAAAGCGGGATTAATCTGTGTAATCTATTTCAAGAATCACTGTCATCATATTATATGTTACTCATTATTTTTTATTGCCCCAACCAGGCGGTTAATGATGGTATCTATTAATGTAATATAATCATTGACTCCGGATTCGCCGTCGACCGAAATAGGTGCGGTCACCACCCTGCCCCCGCTGTGACCGGCCACAAAATCAGATGATTTTTTATCGTAAAACGACTCAATCATAATCACTTTTACCTGATCGTCTTGCATTTTTTTAATCAGGTCTTTCAGATGCGCCGGACCGGGCGGTATTCCGGGCTTTGGCTCCACCTCTCCGACAGAAACCATCCCGAACCGGCTGATAAAATAATTCCAGGAACGATGAAACATTACTAATTTCACCCCGCGCAATATTTCGCCTTTTTCCACCCAGCCGCTTAACTTAAATACCGGTTCGTTATTTCCGCCAGAAGCGGACCCGCCTTCGGTGGGCGCGGTTCGTAGTTCGTTTATTTTAGCAAGAAATTCGTTCCGTTTGCCGGTAATCTCTAATTCCCACAACTTATCACCACCAAATTCCTTAACCAGTTCTGCTCCAAACATTGACTCATCTAATTTTTTGATAAAGGCCTCATGATTTTTGTTAAATACCTCTTTATATTCCGGGGCAAGTTTTTTAAGCCGTTCGGTAATATTCCTGGCTATAATCCGTCCGTTGTAAGGGTCTAACCAGTAATGCGGATTACCGAAAGGGTGAACATCACCCATGGAACGGTCAACTTTGGCCGCCGCGACATCCAGAAGCAGGGTATTTTCCGAAACATCCAGATAACCGTCTCCTCCTGGTTTTATTTTATTGTTCCGCGCGCCTTCAATAATAAGAGATTCATAACCCACCTCAAGGTCTAAACCTATTTTTATAAACAGGTCCGCTTTTCGCGCGTTGAGAATAAAACTCGGCTTGGCTTCGGTAAAATGCGGGTCCTGGTTACCCAGACAGATACTTTTCACGCTGACCAAATCACCGCCAACTGATTCGGTAATGGATTTAAGGTCGCTGGTCGTGGTTAGCACATTAAGTTTTCTTGGCCCTTCATCGGCCCAAACACCGGAAATAACCAACCAGCCCATTAAAATTATTAAATATTTTTTCATAGTTTCCTCCCTCGTTAATAATTACGCAGATTAAAAGAATCTCGCCGAGACGGAACTGTCCCGCTAAAGCGGGATTAATCTATGGTTCAAAATTTATGTGCTCCGTGCGCCCCGAGCGAAACCTGGAATTGCAGGAAAACCTGCGAAATCTTTTCATCCGGTCCAGCCAATTCATAATTACCATGGGCGTACTGCAATCGTAACCGGGAATATTCACTGAAACTCCAATCTATCATTGCAGTCACGCGGGTACTTGTATCAGGGGACTCTTCGCTGCCATCCGGTAGTTCAATCCGGTTAGCTAACCCGACCTGGTCCCAGCGTAATCCAATCCGCCAGCGGGGCAACATTCCATAGATCACCTGCAAATAATAACCATCCTGCAAATTATCCTGCTCTTGACCAACCAGGAGAGGCGACCGATTATCAGCCGCCACTTCTAAAATACGGCGGCGTTGTAAATATTCTCCCTGGACAATAATATCCCCCTCGCGATAAGCACGGGTATCATCATATTTATAAACGAAATCAATCCCCCAGAATTTATTGGTACCGCTCAACCATTGGTCATCAAGGCCATTATTATCATTATCTAAGATTGTTTGATGGACGCCCCGGCCGAAAAAAGAGCCGAATTGTAAGGCCTGTTTCACATCCTGTATCTCAGGCGCCAGTTTGAACCAGCCGACCAAAACCCGCGGACCTGATTTTTTCGGCGGCGGCTCTTCACCGATATAATTAAATATAAGTTCATTAGTTCCCTGAAGCACTTCCAAACCGGTCAGCAGATAAAAATCAGTCGGCACCAGCCAGGAAACCTGTACACCGGGCTCATTTAATCCTTCGGCTTCTACCCCGAGTGTTAACCGGTAAATAAGCGGCAAATCGGAAAAATCCCAGAAGTGCAGGTGTTGCGGATTAACCCGTCCGAAATCGCTGAAGAATTTACCGGCTTTCAGTTGCAATCCATAAGGCAGCGCGGTAGTTTGAATGACCGCCTCCTCCATCTCGGCTCCATCAGGTTCTAACACCGGAATAGCCCACCCCTTAAAATAAGGGTCGATGTTAGCCGACATAAAAATTTCCAGTTCATTCATATTAATCCCTTCATCCGGCCCGTATTCAGAATTAAGAGGATTAGCAAAACCAGATACTTTTGATAAGGTTTCCGTAATATCATTGTTAGAACGCTGGTAAAAAGTATCAACGATAACGGAAATGTCAGGGTTAAAGTATCCCTGTTTTGAAACGGCCGGCGGAGTTATTTCCTGGGAAAACGCGCTGGCCGGCAATAACCATAGATAGAAAAAAATAAAGTACTTCATAAAATATTTACCCCTTAATGAGATTGATATTGGAAATATTATCAAGATTGCAGGCAAGATTGGTTTGGATGACTGGTTAAAGCGAAGGAGGAGATCGGATAGATTTAGTCAGCGTAAAAATATTAAAATGGCATAATTCTGAAGTGGTAATAGTTGATTTCGGGCCGGTGTTTTGAGAAATGCTTATAGCGGGCGAGCCACCCATAACCGAAAAAAGTAGACCATTATGACAGATTAAACAATTATGAACCTGATGAACCGGATGATTATGATGCGAATGATTTGAATTATTAGAGGGCTGTTCCGGACAACACGGTTGGACTAAGCCAGGAATATCCCTTTTAACTTCCTCATTATGACAACCCAAACAATCAGAATATTGCTCCCTTTCTAATGAATGAACCAATAGCCCCACCGCCGGGAGTAAATAAGCCAGCAGGGCTAAAAGAATAAGATATTTTTTTAACCTCATAATGTTAATAATACTAAATAATTCAACAAATGCAACAAATTATCAGCCGAGACGAATCAGTCTCCGCCGAAGGACGGATCCGCCTTTTGATGGGCGGACTTTGGCTGATAAATATTGCTTATATTAATTATCGGTTTTCGGCTTCTTCAAATCCTTTCCGAAAATTATGAAGAGAACGGTGCCCATCACACCACAGCCAAAGGCAACCATAAAATTAGTCTCCGGAGAAATATTCCATAAATACGCGCTGGCCAGCGCCGCCAGGGAAACAACCACGTCACGGATAAAATAATATGTTCCAAAAGTCGCGGCCTTGATATCATCAGGCGCCAGGTCCATAATCAGCGCTTTTCTGGTTGGCTCG
>CAKKQI010000185.1 GCA_919901895.1 Candidatus Brocadiaceae bacterium
TGAATCTGCTGATCGCTCTCGGATTGGGAATCTCTTTATATTTACTCGGTCGCCGTTTTTCCACCCAAATACATAACCGACTATTACAATTCACGTTATTCTTTTTATTATTTTTATTATGCCTGCCCGGACTTTCTTATATCCTTTATTACCTGCATTTTTTTGATGATTCTTTATGGTACATCCGGTTTAGAAGCATCCCCTACGTTGAAATTTTATCGGCCGGCTGGGGACTGTTTTTCGGCTTTGCGGCAATTTTCTTGAACGATATCATTCTACGGAAATGGGCCGATAAATATTTTTTCTGGTTCTGTGTAATATTTATTTTGATTCCTTTTATGAACCCCATCATCCGACCGGTTGGCTCTTCGGCCGGGTATAACTACCGCTGGGATAGTAATCTTTGTATGGAATCCAACCAGGGACTACGTGGTCCGGTCTGTCTGAGTACTATCTTTAAATATTATGAAAGATTTAAACTCCAACGAGAAATAGTTAAATCCACTTACCCTTGCTCAACCGGAACAGAAATCTGGTATTTAATCAGGTTTCTCAAAAAAAACGGCTTTAAAGTAGAATATCTAACCGGGCAAAAAGCATCAGCCATTCCCGTGCCGGCAATCTTGGGTAATACCCTTCATCATACCGGAGAATTCGTCGTATTAATGAGTAAGGATGAATCCCGCTACATTATCGGCGACCCCTTAAAAGGATGGATTACCTTAACCCCGGAACAATTTGAGCAATTTTATCACGAATTTAATAAATTTATCATCTATATCACTCCCGACTAATGTTAATTGATATCATATCTTTTTATTCATAACAGTATCTTACTAACCGTAGTAACAACCATCGGCTGGGCACTTTTATTATCAGACGCAGTTCACCGCTTTATTGGGCTACTGCCCTGGGGCAACCGGACCGAATTTCCCCGAAAATTATCATTATTGACAAATCGTCCTAAAGAAGTATAATGTATCTTAATATTTTTTGAGAGGTGCTATGAACCGAACTGAAGCGTTTGCTTTGATGGAATCAAAAATAACCAACCTTAATCTGCGGAAACATGTCCTGGCCGTGGAGGCGGTAATGAAACGTCTGGCCCGGGAATTACATCAGGATGAAGAACAATGGGGCCTGGCCGGATTATTGCACGACCTTGATTATGAAGAGACAAAAAATACGCCGGACCGGCACGGGCTGACCACGGTTGAGTTATTAAAAGATAAAAATGTCCCGGCTGAGGTGCTTAATGCGATTAAAGCCCATACGGACAAAAAACCGCGCGAGACCTTGATGGAAAAGGCGATTTATTGCGCCGACCCGGTCACCGGTTTTCTGGTCGCCTGCGCCCTGATTAGGCCGGCCAAGAAATTAGCCGACGTTGATGCGGAATTTGCCAAAAACCGGATGAAAGAAAAACGATTTGCCGCCGGCGCCAGCCGCGAAGCCATGCAGTCCTGCCGGGAACTGAATCTTGATTTAGACCGCTTCTTCCTGATTTCCCTGGAGGCAATGAATTCCATCAGCCAAGAACTTGGATTATAACAAGTATGAAAATATTTTTTTCACCACGGCTATTCCGGAATTGGCCGTTATCCGGAACCACCCTATTTCTCTCAACCGTCATCCATTTTGTTATTTTTTTAGTGCTACCCAATTTGACGGAACAGCGGGAATTAGACCGGACCACCCGTGATTTAAAATTTCTTCTGGAAGAACTTTTTACGACAGATGAAAAAGTAAATATCCCGTC
>CAKKQI010000186.1 GCA_919901895.1 Candidatus Brocadiaceae bacterium
CAGGGGATAATCCAGCCAACGGGGTAAATCCCGGCGTTTTTTGAATAGGAACGTATGGATTTTCGCCAGGTATTCTGAAAGTAATCCGAATGGGCAAACCCAACTGCAGAATCCTTTTTTCAGGAGGAGCGCGCTCAGCAAAATAAGCAGAAGTAAAACCAGTCCGGCCGGATGAACCGGATTAAATACACCGGTGACCAGCCAGTATTTTAAACTAATCATAGCCGCAATCGGTAAAAATCCCTCTACCCCGGGCGGACGAGAGACGGTGGGCGTTAACCCTTTTTCTAATTGATGGACAAAAATAGCAAACTGGATACCCGTCAGTAAAATTATTGCCAGGAATCCGAACTGTCCCAGCTTGCGGTAGGGCTGGATCCGGAATTTGCCAGATTTGATTGTTCGGTTACCTGTTTTAATACTTTCCATTTTAGGTAGCGAAGTCCCGACCCCGCCTTGGCGTGGTCGGTATCGGCAGAGTGTTCAAGAACAATTTATCAGAGGTAGCCGCGACCCTTGCGAAGCGACAGCGGAGTTCCCCGATGTAATATCGGGGGGTGGTCGCCTTCAGAAGAGGCGGGGACAATCCGCTCCGCCTTCCGCCTTAGGCGGAGCGGAAGGCGGACCGCCGCTATAACATAGGGGAATTTATCATCATCCCGAAAGCATTCAGGGTAAGTTGCTTCATTTGACTAAATAATTACGTTATTTTTTGTCCTTATTTTTTGCTGTTGGCTCATCTGGTCCTGATGGGGAAATTCCAGGCGGCGGTTTTTCGCTGAGCGCTTTTATATCCTGTCCCAGACAATACTTGGCGTATTCGCACCATTCCGCGCAGCCAAGATCAAGTTTGGGATTCCGGAAATTATGGCCGCACTTTTTGCAACGCCGGTAGGGTTCATTCTTCCAAAACTCAACCTTAGCCCGGCAGTTCGGGCAATCCACTTCGTAAATATCGTCGGGTTTCCAGAATTGAATATCTTGGCCGGGACATTTCATAATAACCTCTTCAGGGCGTCCAAAAACCCACGTTTGTTATCCGGACTGTGTCATAATCACTTTTTGGACAGTCTGTTTTATTCCTAATCCACCGCTTCCACATTTTTAACCTGCGGTACGGCTTTTTTAAGCCGCTGTTCTATTCCTTGCTTTAAGGTCATTTGCGACATCGGACATCCGCCGCAGGCGCCGGTTAATCTTACTTTAACCAGACCGTCAGCCGTTACTTCAACCAATTCTACATCACCACCATCGGCCTGTAAAGCCGGCCTGATGTCTTCTAAGGCCTGGGCTACTTTTTCTTTCATTTTATTAACCCTCATTTATGGTTATTTAATCCGTGTAGTCTGTTCTTAAATCTGTGTAATCAGCGGGTTAGATTCTTTTTATTTTCACCGACCAGTCTTTGGGTCCTTTCAGTTCATATTCCCATTCATATTTACCTTTTTGTTCGGCTTCAAATTGATAATGCAATGGCCGGGGGTCATGGTCGTTGATTATTTCTAACGTTTCTCCCGGTTTTAAAGTGTCCCAGATTTCAAATATTTTCTCGTGCCTCTCAAACGGCGGCATCGGCCGCAAATCCAGAGTCTGTATTTTTCCGTTCATATTTTTATCTCCTTTCGGCTGGTCAGCCGGGGTAAAACAACAATACCCGATTTTATCACACTGCCGTTTAACCTCCTTCCATTCTTCTTCAGTCAATATCTGAAGGGCAATCTGGTAAAGGATATTGTCTTCCTTGAAAATATGGCTTTCCAGTTCCTTCGCAATGAATCCGCCTAACTCCGTAACTTTATTTTTAAATTCGGCGAAATCGTACTTCTGGTGGTTATGGGCTATCTGGTATAATTCTTTTTTTCTTTTCCGGAATTCCACGTGGTCCAGTTCCATAATCTGGGGCGGTTCAACCACATCATGCGCCTTTAATTTGGGAAATAAGGCCTCTTCCTCCCGCTGGTGGTGGTTTTCCGCTTCCACCAGATGATGGGCAATATCTTTTAATTTTTCCGTCTGTTCTTCCCCCAATTCCTTGAAACTTTTAATCTGCGGTAATTTCTTCAAAAATTCACCCAGTTCTTTTAAATTTTGAAGAATGACTTTATGCTCCTCCATCAGGGTATGAACCGGATGCGGCGCTGGTACTTCAATTTTCTTATTCACTAGAGCATCGCGCATGGCTTCCAGATGAATGTCGCATAAACTGCTCCGGATTTCATCATGGGAAACGCCTTCCCTGATTAATTCCTGTTCCACCGCTCCCAATGTTCTGGCATCGATCCCCTGCAGGAATTTCTTGGCTTTTTCTTTGGTCTCAGCGGAAACCTGGCCGTCTTTTAACTCCTTTAACAGTTGTTTAAATTCCGCTTTCTGATTAACCGCCGGTGCGGTCCGTTTGACCTGTATAATCCATTCGGCGGGTCCTTCTTTTTCAAAGGAAATATCAAACTCATTGCGCGCCTTAAGCATATAAACCAGCGGCAGCGGATTAAACTCAAAAATAAGCCGGAGCGCCCCGCCTTCTTTAAGACCGTTTACCGCCGGGAAAATTTTCTTTTCCTTTTCTTCGTGTTTTAATCCCCGAACATCAATGGTATTAATCTTATTCATATTCTCTACCCCCCTATTTAGAGCGTGTAACAAAATGAGGTTTGCGTTCGTCTTTGTCATTCCAGCCCCGTATCAGAGTCCGGGGTAAACTCCAGCGGGAATCCAAATAAAAAGGGCTGGATACGGTTTAGGTATTATCTCATTTCGTTACATGTTCTTAATTGATTCTACTTTTAACCAGTTTTCAATTCCTTTTTGTTCCACCAGCATCAATTTAACTTTTCCGACCCAGAGGTCCTGGAATTCTTTTTTCTCTTCCGGCGAAGCGGCTTCCCAGAGGACTTTTTCCATCAGTTCACCCATTCTGGCTGATTCCGGTCCGGATGAAGGAATATTCCGGTGGTTAAGTTTCACGCGAACCGCTTTATTGTTATCCAGCCGTCTGAATTCAAAACACATTGTCTGAGGGTCTATTTTGCCTGCCTCGTCTATCGCGGGGTCAGAACTGAATTTAAGCAGGTCCTTTCGTTTGAATTTAGGACCGAGCCCGCGGAACCCGGAAGCCGGCGCGGCACCGGTGAGGAAACTGAACACCTGGCCAATTACCCCGTAAACCCCTTCATCCGGTTCGCCGTAAACGGTAATCGCGATGTTTCCGCGAACAGGCGTTTCGCCGGGATACAGTTTTTCCAGCGCCTTTTGGCAGGACAGATACGCACCCGCCACGGTCGGACAGGCATGGCCGGCCATTTTGACCGTTTCCGTAAAACTGTATTCTAGAACCGTTCCTTCATTTTGAAAGGCACCCAGTGTTTCAGCCAGTGGTTCTTTGAATTTAAGTGGTGGCACTTCCGAAAAAAAATCTCTGAACCCCGTTACTTTATCAATCATAAATTTTAATCGCTGAAAGCGATTTATACCCATTCTTCTTTCAGGATTTCTCCCTGCACCCCGACCACGATATATTTAATGGGTACTTTTCTCTTGGCCGATTCCGCCGCCTGCTTGGCCAGTTGTAACAATCCCATACAGCAGGGCACCTGCATAATCAATACGGTCAGGGTATTAATCTTCGCATCTTCAATCCAGGATTTAATTTTTTCCACGTAAACATCCTGCCCTTCATCCAGTTTCGGACAGGCAATCCCGATGGCCTTGCCTTTTCCGCCAGAAGTGGATCCGCCTTTAGCGGACAGGAATTCCGGGTGAAATCCCCCGAAAGCATAAGCCACGCAATCAGCGCTTAAAAGCACATCGGCTCCCTGGTAATAAGGGGCCATCGGCGAAATCAAATGCATCTGGATCGGCCACTGCCGCAACTGGGACGCGACTTTGCCGGCCGGCGCATCTCCTCCTCCCTCATCTTTACCTCTGAAATCAGCCATCCGCGAACCCGGACATCCTTCAAACTCGGCCATTTTGGTTCCTCCTCTCTAACCACGGATTTCACAGATTACAACTAATTGCGCTGATTTAAAGATTCAAAATCTGTGTAATCTATTCTTTAATCACTGTAATCAGTTGCTATTTTATTAACAAATTCTTCATATTTTTTAGGCGCCTGGCCGAATTTAAGATCGGTTTCGTTAAATTTGGCAAACATCTCGCCTATCTGGGTGGTGGTTAATTGTCGGTCCAGCCAGGGGTAAAGGATTTCATCCTCTTTTTTAATATGGCCGGTTAAAAGTTCCTGGTAAGCCAACAGGTGTTCGGCCACCGATTTTTTATCTTTTTTATTGACTCCCTCGACAATAGCCCGGACATGGGCCCGGCCGGTCTCGTGGTCTTCGTACATCACCTTAATAATATCCAGATTGGCGTCAAAATACTTAAAAAGAATATCTTCTTCTTTGGCGTGATGGTATTTATCCGCATAAGAACGGATAAAATCAACACCGTCCATAATCAGTTGGCGGCCCTCCGGCGATTCCAGATTCATATTTTTAATCACCGCCGGAATCAGAGCAATCCAGCATTTGATCAGAACGTGTTCCTCAACTAATTTTTTGACCGGCGGAGAATATTTTATTTCTTTTATTTCAGTTTCCGGTTTTTCTTTTCTGGCCGGCTGTTCCGCCTGAGCCGGAATTTCCTGTCCCGGGGAGATCACCCGGCTGATTTTTGCCATCAGCGATTGTTCGTGTTCAGGCGAAAGATTATGGATCTGAACGATATCCTTCAGCAGGCAGGTGCCGACGCTGCAGGGAACGCAGCCGATATCATACTCATTCAGGATATCAGCCACCGGCGGAAATTGCTTAATAACTTCTTTGATGCCTTTATTGAGATATTCTTGCATAATGGCCTCTTTTTTCATTTTTTGCTTTTGGCAGCAACGATGCCAAAGTAATGGCTTTTAATTCGGTCATTACATATTGTTCTATATTTTCTATTTTTTTCTTAAGCGGGCAGGTCCGGATATCCGGGCAGATTTTTTTATTAAAGACGCATTTGTTAAATTTCGGCCGTCCGTGAAAAATTGTCACCAGGTCATTCAGGGATATTTCCCCGGGCGAACGAACCAGGCGGAAGCCGCCGCCGGTTCCTTTTGACGAATGCAATAACCCTTTTTTGTTCAAGATTTGAAGGATTTTCCTTAAAAACGGCCGGGGTGTTTTTAATTTCCGAACCAGTTCCGAAACCGTAATAACATTACTGTTATGATTATTCTGCGCCATAAACGAGAGCGCTCTGATAGCATAATCAATTTCTCTGGTAATCAACCGCATTTCCAATCCTTTCCGACAACCGAAAAGACCCGCTTTCGTTTACAATGATACCAAATTAGTATCATTTGTCAAGAAAAAAAATATTATTTTTAAAAAAATAATTTTGATTGGACAAAACAAGACTGGTTATTTATAATGCTGTTATGAGGAAGAAATCAAAAATGGCCGGGTTGGTCAGCCGTGCCTTATTGGTGCTGGGCGTGAGCATCTTAATCGTTTCGTTTTTCGCCCCCTGGGCCTACGGCCAAGGTCTGCTGGGACTCGCTTCCAAAACGATTTATCCTTACCAGGATTCCTCGTTCCGGCTGGTGCTGGGTTTACTCATTATCATTATCGGTGCCATATTCTTTTCGATGCTAGCCCGCTTTTACAGCAGTTTTATTATTTTTTTGTCCGGAACCGGAATTTTATTTCTCGGGTTTTATCTCTGGAGGGAAATAGAAGCCAGCGACCTCCATTTTTTAGGACTGGCTCCGTTAAAACTGGCCGAGGCCCATCCGGATGTCGGGATATTTTTATTGATCGGAGCGGGAATTTTTTTGATACTATCGGCGGTATTATCGGTATTGGGTAAACAGAAATGGTAAGTTATTTGTGGTAACTTACCCCGCTCCCCGATGTCCATCGGGGGTGGGCGATACTTTCAACCATTATAATTAAACCCTATTTCCAATGCTTTTTTGCCGCGTTCAAATTCCGGCGCGGAACTCATTTCTTTAAAAGCCAGAATCAATTCGTCTAATGAAATAATCCGGCTGGTGCGCGCGGTAAAACCGGTGATAATCAAATTGGCCAGACCAGCATTCTTAATCTCGTCACGGGCGATCTGGAGAGCCGGAAGCAGGGAATGATGGAATACCACGATTTTATCGTGGGAAAAATGCGGCTTTACCAGATAAGAGTCTATGATAATAGTTCCTTCGCGGGAAGTTTTATCGGCCCAGGCATCATAGCCGACCTGATGCATGGCGACCAGGATATTGGGTGATTCGGACTGGGGGTAATCAATGGGGTGATCCGAAATAACCACTTCTGATTTGGTTAAAGACCCGCGGCTTTCCGGTCCGTAACTGGCTGAAACCGCCACGTGGTGTTTTAAAGCGGCCGTTCGTCCCAGTAATTCGGCCGCGTAAACAACCCCTTGTCCGCCGATGCCGGCCAGACGAATTTCTAAACGGTTATTCATAATTAATTAAAGTATATCACAGGCCAAACTGGTAATCCAGAAAATTTTGATCACGAATTCCATGGATAATATTGCAAATTACACGGATTAAAACAATTTAATCTGTGTAATCCATTCCTTAAATCTGTGTAATCAGCGACAGGCTTTCTTGACATAACCGGATTATCTGTTATACTTTTTCATATGCAGACCAATCGTTTTTTTTTAATAATAATAGTTTTATTTTTAACCGGCCTGCTGAATTGCCGCGAGGAACAAAAAACAACTCCTCCGGCAAACAAAATCACCTTTGGGGCTTATTATTACCCTTGGTTCGGCGGTCCGGGGCTGCACTGGAACAAGAAAAACTTGCGCCAGCAATTAATCCCGGCGCAGGCGCCGGTTTTGGGTGAATATGATTGCCGGAAAGAATCTATTATTAAACAACATCTTGAATGGGCTAAAGAAAGCGGGATCGATTTTTTCGCGCTATCCTGGTGGGGGGAAAACACTCCGACCGACGTTACCATCTCCAGGCATTTTGCTCCTTATTTAACTAAAAACGGCAGTGATTTTAAATTTTGTATCTCTTACGACACTCCTTTTTTTATCAAAGCCGACGGAAAGGGCCAAATCCCCCTGGATAAAACCGCCCAGGAAATACTCCTGAAGGATTTTCTTTATCTGGCTCGGACTTATTTTGCCCACCCGAATTATTTGAAAATTAATAACCGGCCGGTGGTGATTCTTTACCTGACCAGAATTATTACCGGCGATTTTGAGAAAGTGATTCCGGCGGTAAAATCCATTTTTAAGCAACAGACCGCTTATGATCTATTTTTAATCGGTGATGAAGTCTTCTGGGACGAACCGAACGAAAAAAGAATCGTCGTTTTTGACGCGATTACCTCTTATAATATGTACGGCCGGCCGTTACGTTATGACGGCTACCCGGATGCCACTAATTTTTTTGAGGATTTAGAACAAACCTGCCTGGAATACCGGAAAGTGGCCCAATCTAAAAATGTAAAATTTATACCTAATGTGATGCCCGGCTATAACGACCGCGGGAGCAAAAAAGAAGCCAAAAATTTTATTTTACCGCGGGAACGTAATCACCTGCTTGAAAACCAGGGCAGTTCTTACCAGAGGCATTGGCTGGTGGCGCAAAAATGCCTTGACGCTGATTTAAAAATGGCGCTGATTACTTCGTGGAATTCCTGGGATGACGATACCCAGATTGAGCCGGCCGTGGAATCGCATACGCCGATTAAATATCCGATGGAACTAACCGGCGGGTATAATTATTTCGGGTACGGAAAGAGGTACTTAAAACTGACCCGGGAAGCGAAGATGTGGATGGAACAGCAGGATAACCAGTGAGAACACATTAATACTACTCGGGGCAATAGATACTTGAGATTCTCAGAAACGCTCCAACTTGCTTGTTCTAACGAGATTGTCACGCCCTGAACCAGTAGCGGTTCAGGGCTCGCAATGACACCGTAAAAATAGGGTTTCAACTGCCCCTTTATTTCAAATATTTATTCTTATTCTGACCCCACCATTTTTTAATCTTATCGATCTGGAGTTTGCGGAAGTCGTCCGGGGCATCCGGCGTAAATTCTATCATTACCTGCGTTATCTGGCGTAAGGCATCAATTGATTTTTCGCGAATTATCTTATCCTGGTCGGCCAGGATTTCAATCAATTTATCCATTACCCGTGGATTTTTTAAATAACCGAGAGAACTAATCGCGTTTAGACGAACGCTCCGGTCTTTATCTTTTAACAAGTTCAGCAAAACATCAGCTGTCGAATCCTCATTAATATATTTTAAGGCATCAATAGCCTGAAGTTTAAGTTCCTGGTTGTTT
>CAKKQI010000187.1 GCA_919901895.1 Candidatus Brocadiaceae bacterium
ATCGGTGTTGGTAATCTCCGAACGGCCATCAATCCACTGTAGTTGGCTCCAGGTGACGGTATTATCAAAGACGCGGGAGGTGAAATCACCGGTCGGATAATATCCGCCATTGGGCTGGCGGGCTAAACGGACATAGGGACCTTCTGAATCAAAGGCATCAAGGTTAGTTGAAGCATAGCCGGGTTGTTCATAACCGCGCGGGGCGACGGTCGTGTTATCGTCGTGAATAAAAGTAGCGGCGGGCTGTTGGACTAGCCGGGCAATGCCGGTCGGGGTAACCACCTCAATGATGGCGCTATCCGAAACAGTATATCCGCCCTGGGTGGTCGGGTCAAATTCCCAGGTAAAAACCAGGGCGTAAACCACCCAGCAGGCCAGAGAAACAATCAAAAGAGCCGGCAGAATCGCCCGGCGGATGCGCCGCCCCGATGAAAATCGGGGCGAGCCTCGCCCATCAAGGGCGGGGCCGAGGCGGGAGCGTGTGGCGTTTTGCGTTGTGCGTCCTGCGTCTGGCGTCCTGCGTTGAACGCACGACGCACGACCCGTAACGTCTGATTGATGACGCCCATCTCCTTCCCGCCATTCAGTATTATCTGTCTCGCTTCTCTCGTTCATAATTTTTTTTGCGCTTTTTGGTCGGGCACTCTTTAGAGTGTCGTTTTATCCGGCACCCTATCCGCCAAAGGACGGATCCGCCGAAGGCGGGAAGGGCGCCCCACCATCCTATCACCTAATCAACCGGCAATCGCCAACATCTTCCTGAAATCCACATCCAGGTGCTCCACCATCTGCTGAATCGCATCCACTTCGGCTTCGTCATAATACCGGCTGCCGCAGTGCGGACAAACATAAACCGGCACATCACTGAGAAATAACCGGTACCCTTCATGCGACACGATATAGGGCGAAGTCCTTTTTTGCAACTCCATCTGACAACTTTCGCATTTCATATCGGCCTCCCTTCCAATCACAGATTGTCACAGATTTTTAGAAAGCGGATTAGCGCAGATTTTTCTATCCGCCACCGACTCTAATCTGTGGTTAAGATTCGTGACGCTATATTGTATGAGCAAAAATCGTTCCACTATAAAAATTTTTCAGGAAAAATTTTTATTTAAAATCATATTCCCCGTTGAGACGTTTCTGTAACTTCTTATGCAATAAATCATTACGAACTAAACCACCTGCGGACTAATTCATGATAAATAGTTAACCAATCCGCCTTAGGCGAACAACATCACCATTATAATTGATTATATTAAATATATAAGTTACCGGATGGTAACTGATATTACTAAACCGTAACCTGACTAATTTTGTCAGACTTTAATGTTACTTAAAAGTAATGTTACGGATTTTTACGGAAATAGTTATGGAGCGCCGGATAGTATATTTATACAAGTCATAACTCTTCCCGAAACAAGATGTTAAGTAAACGTCAAAATACGGATTTCTCCGTAACATAAATTTTAGAGAGAAAATTTATTTATAAAAAAAAGTTTGTAGGCACCCCGAAAGCTTTCGGGGTGCCCCGTTTTTACCGCACGAATAAATTCGTGCCTACAAAAACGCGAGAAATTGTTACAAAGATGTGCGAAATTGTAGATCTTTGTAGGCACGGTTTTACTTGTCCCGATAACCATCGGAGACCGTGCAGTTTTATCTGATCCGCCCCCACCCGTGGAAATCAGTGGTTATAAAAAAAGAGGGTTTGACGACCTCATCACTAAGGTCGTTAAAACCCTCCTCTTCTTCCGCTAATCAATAGCCGATAACCGATGACTGATAACCTTCAACCTTTCTTACCTTTCACCTTTAACCTGCGCCCCGAAAGCCTTCGGGATGCCTACAACCTTTCACCTTTAACCTGATCACCTTCTTACTGCTCCAGTCCCTTAGGCCCGCCGCCTTTAAGCCGTTTCTGAGCATTACCGCGCCAGATTTCCACCTTGGGCCGTTCCGGATCATCAGCCGTAGTTAAACCCAGATATTTCTCATAACAAAAAACCGCCCGGGACGGATTATCCATCTTGTCGTCATAAAGAAGCCCCATATTATAATAAATATTTTTATCGTTTGGCCTCAAGGCGAGTGATTTGTCATATTCGTCCACCGCTTCCGGATAACGCCGCAAATCGGTTAGGAATCTCGCCGCATTATAATGAGTGTCGGCCCGGGTTTCCGTCAGGTCTTTCTCCCTCCGTTTAATCGTCTCGTTAGCTTCCTGAAGTTTGCCCAAGAGTTCGGTCTCCTTGGCCTGAATCCGCTTGGCGACCATCTCTTCCATCATCGCCTCTAAGGTCAGGACTTTCTTCTCTAATTCTATGATCCGGTCGCCGGCCGCCGTGTCTTTTTTCTGAAGAACCACGATCTCGTTTTCCGCATTGGCTAATTTATTCTGGAATTCTGATTTCTGCACCCGGACTTTTTCCAGCGAATCGGTCATTTCTTCCACCAAATTTTTATTTGACCGCTGGGTAATTTCCAGGTCTTTCCTCAACTGGGTTTCCTTAGTGCTTAACTCGGTATTACTCCACTCCAGCGTTTTAATCTTCTCCTGAGCCGCGGTAAATTTATTAGTATAATCCATCTTTTCCGCCCGCACCTGCCGAACCTCATTCTGCCACTGGTATTCAGATTCCTTTAGTTTAGTGGTTAAACCATCCATCTCCTTCTGCAATAAGGAATTCCGCTCGTTGACCTTGGCTAAATCCGTACTCAAGGAATTAACGTAATCGTTCACCTGCTCTAATTGCTCCCTGAACCGCTTGCTCTCCTGGTCCGAGGTTTTTTGGCTATTGGCTAATTGCACCTCTAAATCACGTTTAGCGTTTAATTCAGCAGCCAACTGGTTCTGCAACTGAGTCCTTTCTTTATCCCCGGCCTGCAGGTTTTTATTAAGCGAACTAATTTCCTCGTCTTTTTTACCGGCTTGCCGGACATAATTTTCATTAGCGGCTTTTTCTTTCTTAATCGTTTCATCCCGGTCACTTTTGTCTTTAATCGCCTGGACTAATTTATTGTTGGCTTCTTTCAAATCCTCGTTATACCGATCGCGCAGGTCGGTAGCATTCCTCAGGTCTTTCTGCAATAACGCAACGTTCTTTTCCTGTGTTTTATTTAAATCCTTCACCCGGCTGATTTCTTTGGTCAAAGAAGCCGCCTTATCCTGCGATGTTTTCAGTTTGGCGGTGGTCTCGTCCAGCGAAAGATTGGCCTGCCTGGTTTGCTCGTTTAATT
The DNA here is from genome assembly GCA_919901895.1 of Candidatus Brocadiaceae bacterium. Classification (GTDB taxonomy): domain Bacteria; phylum Planctomycetota; class MHYJ01; order JACQXL01; family CAKKQI01; genus CAKKQI01. The sequence goes on from CAKKQI010000187.1 coordinate 3,241, forward strand.
TATTAATATCCTTACGGTAGGTCGCGTTCAGGTTGGTAATTTCCTCGGACTGCCGGTTATTCTGCTTTTTCAGATCATCCGCTTCTTTTCCCATCAGGGTAACCCGGTCCTGGGATTTCTTTAAATCATTCGCCCCCTGTTCCCCCGCTATACTCAACCGGGCAGATTCTTCCGTCAACGCCGTAATTTTTCCTTCCCGTTCTTGCTGTTTGCTACGGCTATCTTTAATTAACAGGTCTTTATCCCTGATGGAGTCGTTTAAACCGGTAATAGTTTTAAGGTGTTTCTCAATTTCGGTTTTGAGTATCTTGATACCATCGCCGTGTTTATCAATGGCATTCTGCGCGGTTAGATTGGCCTGGCGGACCGATTCCAAATCCTGTTGCAATTTCGCGAGATGGTCCGTCTGCAGTTTCAACTGGTTTCCCAGATTGGTCTTTTCCTGAACTAAGACCGTCATATTTTTTTGGTGTCCGGCTAATTCATCTCTGGATTGCGCGTTTTCGGCTTGTAACAGACCAACCTGTTCGTTAAGTTTTACCATTTTCTGCTGAACCGAAACTAATTGTTCGTCTTTCTCTGAAATGGTCTGCTTCATTACCGTTGCTTCGGCTTGGGTTTTCTTTAACTCGGACTGGGTCTGATTACGTTCCTCGTGACTGACCGCCAGGTCCACCTGTGCCTGCTGAAGCAAATCGTTTATCTGCAATAATTGCCCCTTAAAGGAGGCATTATCCTGGATAACCATTGACAACTGTTCTACAGTTTTTCGCAAGTCATCACGGTATTTCAACTTCTCTTCATCGCTTTTCTTAACCTGCTGTTCCAGTTCAGCCGCATTTTTCTCCAGCCAGCCGTTCTTATTTTTTTGCTCGGCCAGTTGCCAGTTAGCCGTCTTTAATTCGTTCGTCACACCCTGTAACCGGTCAAACATCTCGGTTTTTTCTTTGGTTTCCTTGTCCAGCCAAGCTTTGGCGGTCGTCAGTTCAGTGGTCAACCGGCCGGTTAACTCGCGTGATGAATTAATCTCGGCGGTGGCCTGATTAAGCTCGGCTGAAGTTTTCTTGAAACCACCATCCAAGTTAACAATGATTTCTTTCTGTTGTTGCACCTGATTACCCAAAGACTCTTTTTCCCTTTGATGGGCCTGCAAAGATTCGTTCAAACTT
>CAKKQI010000188.1 GCA_919901895.1 Candidatus Brocadiaceae bacterium
TAGGCGGACTACGTGGTGCAGGGTTAGGTAACCTGATATCAGCCAAAGGACTGATTAGTCCTACGGCTAATAATTTCCTATGCGATTCAAGAATAAACATTATTTATTTTTCTTGACCATTATTACGATAATGATAAGATAACAAAATATGCCCCGGTTATTTATTGCGGTTAAACTGGATGCGGCGATTCAAGAACAACTGGCAAAGATACAGACGGAATTGCAAAGATTTGATTTGGGCGTGCGCTGGGTTTTACCTGAAAATATTCATCTGACCCTGCGTTTTCTGGGTGCGGTTGATGAAAAAACAATACCGGACTTACTGGAAATTCTCAAAGCAGTGTCCCGAAAACATAAGTCCGGCCGGATGGGACTAAAAACAATCGGCGCTTTCCCAACCGACCAACACCCCCGGGTAATCTGGATTGGGGTAGAAGAGAAAACAGGAGAGTTGAGACAGATTTATCTAGAACTGGAAAATGCATTAAGCGGTGTGGGTTTTGAAAAAGACGACCACTCTTTTTCGCCTCATATTACACTCGGACGGGTGAAATCACCTAAAAATATTGAATCTTTAAAGCAATATCTAAGAGATCAAAAAAATATAACTATCGGTTCGCAACCAGCAGCCGGGATAACCTTATTCCGAAGTGATTTAAAACCATCCGGGCCGGTTTATCACGAAGAAGCAAATTTTCAATTTCAGTCCCGCCAAGACGGGAACTGATCCCGATAAAATCGGGAAATTTAACATAGGAGGAGGAGCAAAACACATGATAGAAGAAACGCAAAAACAACCGGTTTCTAAAAAAAACGAGGCGCTTACCCAGGCCATCAGTCAGATAGAAAAACAATACGGTAAAGGGGCAATTATGCGGCTGGGCGGGGGGTCGCCTGTTAAGATAGCCAGTATTTCAACCGGTTCCCTGGGATTGGATATTGCCTTAGGCGGACGCGGGGTGCCGCGCGGCCGGGTGGTGGAGGTGTTCGGCCCCGAGGCGTCCGGTAAAACGACCCTCTGCCTTCATATTGCGGCCAGCGCCCAGAAAATGGGTGGTAACGCCGCCTTTATTGATGTGGAACACGCTCTGGATTCTACTTACACTCAACGTATCGGAGTTAATCTTGATTCACTGATTATTTCCCAACCGGATAGCGGTGAACAGGCATTGGAAACCACCGAATTACTGGTTCGCAGTAATGCGGTTGATGTAATAATAATTGATTCAGTTGCCGCATTGGTGCCTAGAGCCGAACTGGAAGGGGAAATGGGCGATGCCCACATGGGCCTGCAGGCGAGATTAATGTCGCAGGCATTAAGAAAATTAACGGCCGCTATCGGCAAATCGCAAACCTGTGTAATTTTTACCAATCAAATCCGGGAAAAAATAGGTGTCTTTTTCGGGAATCCGGAAACGACACCCGGTGGTCGCGCCCTGAAGTTTTATGCCTCCACTCGGATTGACATCAGGCGGATCGGACAGATTAAAGAAGGCGAAGAAGTGGTGGGCAGCCGCGTGCGGGCCCAGGTGGTTAAAAACAAAGTCGCCCCGCCCTTCAAAAAGGCCGAGTTTGATATTATGCATAAAGAGGGTATTTCGCGTACAGGCGATTTGATTGATCTGGGTATCATTTTAGGCGTGGTTGATAAAAGCGGCGCTTGGATTACTTATAAAGAAAAACAACTTGGCCAGGGACGCGAAAAGTCCAAAGAATTTTTAAAAGCTAACCCTAAAATAGCCGAGGCGTTGGAAAAAGACATCAAAAAAGCACACGGACTGGAAACGGCCGAAATACCGGCGAAAGAAGAAACAGATAAAACCAGTCCCGCTAAATCTAAATAGGTAAATCTGATTCATCACTCCCGGACGCTTCTAACGGGATTCATCTGTGGTTGAAAATACGCCGTAAAAAGGTATTTTATCCGTTCTAGATCTTCCTTAACTAAATCCGGTGTATTTCGCGCAAAAAGGTCAAGTTTTATCACCGCATTAATTACCGCATCATTTTTGCAAATATCTCTTATCCGGCTTAAAATACCCTTGTTAACTTTCTGGATATCTTCATACAGGCTGACTAATCCCTTCATTTCCAGATCAAACGATTGGTCGTTTTTTTTCAGGAAATACTGGGCCAGCAGATACATACTGGCCACCCGGAAGATCGTTTCAGACGGCGTGGCAAAAGGCAGGTGGAAGTACAACAGCGGCTTGAGTTTCATCAAAAAAGGACATCGGCTGGCGACCATATAAATACCCAGAAGCGAACTGACCCCCTGCTGAGCCGTGGTCTGTTTTGAAAAACTCCGTTCCCCGGCGGTAACCGCGATGTTAACTTCTTCATATGATACCATATCTTTAAAAGCCGCTACCAGACTTGTTATATTTAACGCCACCGGGCAAAATGTATATTGCTTTTCATCCAGCGCACAATTTGCACACCGGTTATATGTTAGATTAGCCCATTCAGGCGGCTTTAATTCTTCGTTCGGTAAGTAGTCAAACGTTCTAGCATCCAGATTGATATCAAATGTTTTTTTTGTTCCGTTTCCAAACGTGAAACGGTAACTGTATTTGATGACATTATCAAGATTATTAATAAATTGATTCATTGGTGTATTTTATTATACTATCATTTCTAACGGGGTCAAGAAGAAAAAAGTGCATTCTTAAATTGTGGCGGGCAAAGGTAGACAACGACGAACAGAGATACCCTTAAGGAAAAAGTTTGATTTTTGAGGTTGATTAAGATAAAATAACTTTCTATGAAAGTTAACGAATTGCGTTCCAGGTACCTGGAATTTTTTAAAGAAAAAAAACACCTGATTCAGCCCAGCGCCTCGCTGGTGCCGCTCAACGACCCGTCGCTTCTTTTTACCGGCGCCGGGATGAACCAGTTCAAGGATTATTTTCTCGGACGGGTAGCCCCGCCTTCCAAACGAATCACTACCTCCCAGAAGTGCTTGCGGACGGTTGACATAGAAAAAGTCGGCCGGACCGTCGCTCACCATACTTTTTTTGAAATGCTTGGCAATTTCTCTTTCGGCGATTATTTTAAAAAAGAAACCATTACCTGGGCCTGGGAATTTTTGTTGAATGAATTAAAATTACCAGCCGACCAGCTTTATGTTTCCATTTATACCGATGACCGGGAGGCCTATGATCTCTGGCATAAAATAGTCGGGTTACCGGTTGAAAAAATTTTTAAATTAGGTGAAGCCAGTAACTTCTGGCCGGCTAATGCGCCCAGCCAGGGGCCAAACGGACCCTGCGGTCCGTGTTCGGAAATATTTTACGACCGTGGCGCAGAATACGGTTGTGGGCTACCAACCTGTTCGGTCGCTTGCGACTGCAACCGTTTTGTGGAAATCTGGAACCTGGTTTTTATGCAGTTTAACCGCCAGGAAGACGGGACGCTCAAGCCGCTGCCCCAAAAAAATATTGATACCGGTATGGGGCTGGAACGAATTGCCATGGTCATCCAGAATGTTTCCTCAACCTTTGAAATAGATATTTTCCGGACCATTATTAAAAATATTCTGGAAGTAACCAAACTGGATTATCATCCGCAGACCGAAGAAGGGTCACGGATTAAACGAATTGCCGACCATATCCGGGCACTGGTTTTTCTGGTAGCCGATGGAGTTCTGCCTTCCAACGAAGGACGCGGTTATGTGGAGCGCCGGCTCCTGCGCCGCGCTTTCCGCGACGGGATGACCCTCGGATTGTCCAAACCGTTTTTATATCAGCTGGTCCCCATCGTCGTGCAAGTAATGAAGCGGGCTTATCCGGAATTACCGGATAAAGAAACCGATCTTATCCGGATTATTAAATCTGAAGAAAATAAATTCCTGGAAACGGTGGAGCAGGGGATGACGCTTCTGGAAAAAACAATTAAAGACTTATCTAATAGAAATGAAAAAAGATTCCCGGGTGAAGCGGCTTTTAAGTTATATGATACTTACGGCTTCCCGGTTGATTTAACTGAATCAATCCTGGCTGAAAAAGGATTTAAACTGGATCTTCTTAATTATGAAGAAGCGATGTCCCGGCAGAAAGAACGCGCCCGGCAGTCATCCAAAATTTCGCAGGCTGTCTTTGCCAGTACACCGATTAATGAAATTAAAGGCATTTTGCACCACACTGAATTTATTGGTTACCAACAAACGGTCTCGCCGGTAAAAATTGAAGCGATTATCGCCGATGGCGCGCTGGTTAACGAATCTGAGGGCAATCAAGAAATTACGATTGTTACGGAAAAAACTCCTTTTTATGCCGAAAGCGGCGGGCAGGTGGCCGATACCGGCAGTTTTAAAGGGCCGGAGGTGGAAGTAAAAATCACCGATACCCAGCGCCTGGAAAATTATATTTTACATATCGGAAAAATTAAAAAAGGTATCCTGCGGACCGGTATAATATTACAGGCGGAAGTGGATAGCCAGCGGCGGCAAGCCATTGCCCGAAACCATACGGCGACGCATTTGCTCCAGAATGCCCTGCGTAAAATTTTAGGGGAGCATCTTAAGCAATCTGGTTCTCTGGTTGCGCCGGACCGGTTAAGATTTGACTACACCCATTTTTCCGCACCGACCAGGGATGAATTAAATTCCGTGGAAGACTATGTCAACCAGCGGATTATGGAAAATGCCGAAGTTTCTTCAAAGGAAACTTCGTTAACCCAGGCAAAAAAACTCGGGGCTTTATCTTTTTTCGGCGAAAAATACGGAGACAACGTGCGACTGGTTGGTATCGGTGATTATAGTAAAGAATTATGCGGCGGAACGCACTTGAAAAATACCGGCACCATTGGATATTTTAAGATAAACAATGAACATTCAATCGCATCCGGCGTCAGGCGAATTGAAGCAATTACCGGGCCAGAAGTATTAAAGAAAAACAGGGAACAAACACAACGGTTGGAACAGGTTTGCGAATTATTAAATACGGCGCCGAATCATCTGGTTGAAAAAATAAAAGCACTTCAGCAAGAATTAAAAACCGCCCAGCAATCATTACTCCGGCAAGCCAAACAAGACAATCAGGAAATCGCCCGGTCACTCCTCAACCGAACCGCCTCAACCAATAACGTAAAAATTATCGCGGAAATTTTCGAAAACAAGACAATGGATGAGTTAAGAACCATTGCTGATATACTCCGAAATTCATCCGAACAGATCGTGGCTTTGCTCGGCTCAACGGATAACCAGAAAGCTAATTTAGTGTTAACGATGAGTGAAAATTTAGTGCGCGCCGGTTTTGATTCAGTTAGCATTCTTAAAGAAACGGCCAAACTCATCGGCGGAAGCGGCGGCGGGCGGAAGAATCTATCCCAGGCCGGCGGAAAAAATATTTCTAAATTGAATGAATCTATGGATTATTTCGTTAAAATGGTAACGGAAAGATTGGAATGATCTTAGGTTTAAGGATAAAGGCATCTGGTTGAAGAAGCCAGATAACTCAACTCTTTCCGCCAGCTCGCCCCGCCGAGCGGTGCGAGGTCGGGGAGGCGGATCGCCTTTGGCGATAGAGTTGATTCAGAATTAAAACTAAAGTTTTGAGTTACTTCGTTACGCAAAATTAAAATTTTCGTGCAAAATTTTATTATGGACATAATTTTAAACGGTGAAAAAAAACAGGTTCACGAAGGGTTGAATATTGCGGAATTATTAACCGTTCTTAATATCAAAACTGAGCAGGTCGCGGTGGAACTTAATCTTGCCATTATTAACAAGAATTATTACGAGAATAAAATTCTTGAAAATGAAGATTGCGTAGAAATAATTTCATTTGTGGGCGGCGGATAATATCATTAGAGACTCTAACAAAACCGTGTTTTTTATTATTCCCGCTCATTCTGTCATTCCCGCGAAAGCGGGAATCCAGATAAGAAAATAATAGCATAGATTCCTGCTTTCGCAGGAATGACATTTTACTATAGGTTTTGTTAGAGTCTCTTAATGTAGCGGCGACCTTTATGGTCGCCTTCTATGCATTATCTTTAAATTTAAATTAAAAGTAATAATTGGTGAACGATGACTAAAAAAGAGATTTTAAAAATCGGTAAATATGAATTCTCCTCACGCCTGTTGGTCGGAACCGGCAAATATGCTACTTTTAAACTGATGACCGAAGCATTGGAAGCCTCAGGAACCGATTGCGTTACCGTGGCCGTTCGGCGGGTAAATTTAACCGACCAATCTAAAGAGTCCCTGCTGGATTACATTGACCGGAAAAAGTATAAGATTCTGCCTAATACGGCCGCTTGTTATACGGTAGACGAAGCCGTCCGAACCGCCCGATTAGCCCGCGAGGTCGGACTTTCCGATATGATTAAATTGGAAGTTATCGGCGACCAGCAAACATTGTATCCCGACCTGACTGCTTTGATTGAAGCCACCAAAATATTAGTTAAAGAAGGGTTTACGGTATTGCCGTATACTTCGGACGATTTAATTACGGCCTTGCGATTGGAAGACGCCGGAGCGGCTTGCGTGATGCCTTTAGGCGCCCCCATCGGGTCTGGTTTAGGAATTATGAACCTACACAATATTCAGATAATAATTAACCGTCTTAACGTTCCCGTGATTGTTGATGCCGGCGTGGGGACGGCTTCAGATGTGGCCATTGCGATGGAATTAGGCGCGGACGGCGTTTTACTGAATACCGGTATTGCCCTGGCTAAAAATCCGGTCCAGATGGCTCAGGCGATGAAACTCGCCTGCGAGGCCGGCCGCTTGGCGTATCTCTCCGGCCGAATCCCGAAAAAATATTTTGAAGCCAGTCCGAGCAGCCCGGAAACTGGAAAAATAAAATAGGTGAAGGAACTTCTTTGCCCCGTCATATCTAACATAAATTTTTCGGAGGAAAATTTATTATGAAAGGCATAGTTTTAGCCGGCGGATTGGGCACCAGATTATTGCCCTTGACGAAAGTTACTAATAAGCATCTTCTGCCGGTTTATAACCAGCCGATGATTTATTATCCGATCCAGATTTTGGTTAAAGCTGGTATTGATGATATTATGATTGTGACCGGCGGCAACAGCGCGGGTGATTTTTTAAAGTTGCTGGGCAATGGCAAAGAATTCGGATTAAAAGAATTGAATTATGCTTATCAAGAAGGCGAAGGTGGAATCGCCGCCGCCCTTTCGCTGACGGAACATTTCGTTGATAAGGATAAAGTAGTAGTTGTTTTAGGTGATAATATTATAGAAGGTGCTATTAAAGAATTTGTTGAACGATTTGACCAACAGCCAAAAGGCGCTAAAATTATCTTGAAAAAAGTTCCGGACCCGGAACGTTTTGGCGTCCCCGAAATAAAAAATAATAAGATTATAAAAATAGAAGAGAAACCTAAAAAACCGAAGTCAAACTATGCAGTTATCGGTATTTATATGTATGACGATTCTGTTTTTGATATTATCAAAACCTTAAAACCTTCCGGTCGGGGCGAACTGGAAATTACCGACGTTAACAACGCTTATTTAAAAAAAGGCGTGCTTACCCACGAAATTCTTGAGGGCTGGTGGACCGATGCCGGTACTTTTGAATCACTTCTTAAAGCCAATCAGTTGGTCGCCCAAAAGCATTAAACGTAAATTTTTATTAAAAAATTGTAACCGTTCACGACCTATTATATCTCTCGGTAGACAACGACCTTTTAGGTCGTTGATGGTTTATCTCAACGAGGTAAAACCTCGTTGTCTACCAAGTCATCTGGAGCGTGAACGGTTACCAAAAAATTTGCTATGAAAGTTTATTTATCAAGAACCAAAGATAACGAATCGGACAGTTCCATCGCGGCCAAGGTAAAAAACCTAACCGAAAGTATCGGATTAAAAAAATTAATTAAGAAAAATGACTTGGTTGCCTTAAAAATTCATTTCGGAGAAAAAAAGGGACCGGGTTATATCAAACCGGAATGGCTTAAACCATTAATTACTTTCATTAAAAAAGCCGGCGGAAAACCGTTTCTAACCGATACCAATACTCTTTATGTGGGTAACCGCTCCAATGCCGTTGACCACCTGGCGATGGCCGAAAAACACGGTTTTTCATTCGCTAATTTGGGAATACCGATAATTATTGGTGACGGATTGCGCGGCGAGAATCAGATTTCTCTCCCGACCGAAACGGGATTAATTTCCCGGGCCCATCTGGCCGGAGTGGTCAAGACGGCTGACGTCATTATCGGACTGGCTCATTTTACCGGCCACTTGTTAACCGGTTATGGAGGGGCCTTAAAAAACATCGGGATGGGTTTAGCCGCCCGAGGCGGGAAATTGGCCCAACACTCAGGATTATTACCGCAAATTCTGGACCAGTGTCGCGGTTGCGAAGTTTGCGCTCAATGGTGCCCGGCTGACGCGATTCAACTAAAGAATAACAAAGCCACGATTAATCCGGAAACCTGTTACGGTTGCGGTGAATGCCTGGCCGTCTGCCCGCATCAAGCGGTCAAAATTGCCTGGGATGAGTCATCAGGTAATGTTCAAAAAAAGATGGTGGAATATTGCCGGGCCATTATCAAAGAAACGAAAACATGCTTTTTTAATTTTGCGATTAACGTAACCAAAGATTGCGATTGCATGAATAAACATTCGCCAGTTATTGCGCCGGATGTCGGCGTGCTGGCTTCATCAGATCCCGTTGCCCTGGATTTTGCCACCTTTCAACTGGTTAACCGGCAGGCCGGTTCTACCAATATTTTCAAAAAACACTGGCCCCAACTGGACCCGCTGGTCCAAACTTCCTACGGCGAACAAATCGGCCTGGGAACGACTAGTTATGAATTGATTGAGATATGAAAATATACCTGACCAGGCCTGAATCACTACCTCGTTTTAACTTAGGCTTAATTTTCCCCGGTATTGCCCTGATTCTTATTGCGGTGGTTAGACTATTAAAGTGGGTATCACTTGAGTTCTTTCAGACTGAACGCATCCCTTTTTTATTCTGTCATTTTAGAAATATATTCGGTATCCCCTGCCTGACTTGCGGAATGACCCGTTCGTTATTTCATTTTAGTCATTTTCGGATTTTTGAATCATTCCAAATGAATCCGTTGATTTTCCTGTCCGTTTTATTATTGCTCGGGTGGGGGATTTATTCTTTAGCCGTAAGATTTTTAGATTTCCCTCAAATAAAAATAGAATTCAAATCCGTTGAAAGAAAATTACTGATAGTATTTATAATCGCGGCTATTTTGCTCAACTGGTATTATCTTATTTTTATCGGGAAAGTCTAACCCCACTATGCGAAATCAACAAGATTATGAAAACCCTCAAAGTTAAAATTTCCGAACTAAAGCATCATTTCAATCTTGATATTTTATTTAACCGGCTTTATGCTCAACCCTACCCTTTTTATTTAC
>CAKKQI010000189.1 GCA_919901895.1 Candidatus Brocadiaceae bacterium
TAATCTCATGGTCAGTAAAAAAGGTTTCACTTCTTATCAACAGTTAATTAAATCATACGAACAATCTGACTTTCATATTAATCTGGATAAAACAACCAGGTGGATTTATCCCGCCGATGGGATAATTGAGGGGTTAGCGGTGGGCGAGGGAATTTTGTATGCGACTTGCCGGGATGGGTCGCTTTATGCTATTAATGTTGCCACCGGCCAGCTGCAATGGCGTTTTCGTACCGAGAGCGGAAGCGATATTAGTACGGCCCCGCTGCTCCGGCCGCCTTTTATTTATTTCGGTTGTGATGACGGTTATTTTTATGCCGTCCGGATAAATACCGGCCAGAAAGTATGGTCGGTTAAACTGGGCGGGCGTCTTAAAGCCGCACCGGTTTTATCAGCTGATGCCCAAACGCTTTATATCGGTAGCGATAACAAATATCTCTATGCCCTTAACGGCGCCACCGGTGAAATGCGCTGGAGTTTTTTAACCGGCGGCAAGATTCCTTTTAGTTGCACCGTTGCGACCAATGCCGTTTATGCGATTTCAGATGCTAAGACTATTCATGCCGTTAATGCCAAAAATGGACAGGAAGAATGGCATTTAAAACTTGAGGAGCAACCAACCGTTGCACCCTGCGTGATAAATAATATGCTTTATCTGGCCGATACCGACCAGCATATTTATGCGTTAAATCTTCTTGACAGAAAGATAAAATGGCGTTATAAAACTAAGGGTGTCATCAGAACTACGCCGGTTTATGCGAACGGTAAAATCCTGGTGGGCAGCGACGATGGGATGTTGTCTGTTTTAGAGGCGGTTCAGGGAACGCTCGAATGGCAGTTTAAAACCGCAGCGGCCGCGCAATCTGCTCCGGCTGTTTCTTCAGACGCTTTTGTTTACCTGGGCAGTAATGATAATTATTTTTACGCTTTAACCTTAACCGGAGGCAATCTGGTTTGGAAATATCAGATGGGTCATAAAAATTATACCACGCCGGTTATTTATCAGGATCTGGTTTTTACCGCGGCCGCCGACCGGAAAATTTATGCTTTTGAACGTTAAAAGACATCATCTAATGAGAGGATGTCTGATAATCTGTGTAATCAGTGGTAATTGGAAGGCATAAATTTTTCTAAGGAAAAAATTTATTATGGGTTTATTTGATTTTTTCAAGCAAAGAAAAGAACTGAAAAAACTGGAGGGAGATGTCCGGGATAACCCCTCTCCTTTAGCCGTGGCGACTCTGGGCGAAAAGTATTTGATGCTTAATAAAAACGATCAGGCCCGGACCGTTACGGCTCAGGCCCTGAAAGATTATCCCTGTTCCGAACGGATTGCCAATCTTTATCAACAGATTATGAAAACCTGCTTTCAGGATAAAATTCTTTGGCTGCATAAGGAAATCGAGCGTAACGCTAATGCGGGCGGTTACTTTCGTCTGGCGCAACTTTATTATAAGGAAATGGGGGATCTGGATAAGTCCCTGGATATATTGCGGGACGGAATCAATCGTTTCCCGGATGAGGAAGATTTGCATCTTTTAAACGGGCAGATTAGATTGGAACGGTTCCACCTCGAAGGGTTTCTGAGTTCGGACGGGCTGAAGGCAATGGAACATTTACGGCGAGTGATTGAACTTAATAATTTGAATTACAAAGCGTTACTTTTGATGATTAAGCTGATGGTGGAAATAGAGGCGTTTGCTGAAGCATGGAAATTTATGGAAATAGTGCGTCGTTTTGCGCCTGACGATGAAGCCATTGCCCGCCTGGCTGGAAAATTGAAGGAACAATCTCAAACCACGATTAACGAGGTGGAATTGGAATTATTATTCAAAGCCGTGGAAGAACGCGGGGATATCTCCAGCCAGGCCAAAGATCTGTCGTCTTTTTATAAGGTAGATCCGACCGGCCTGTTGTCTTTAAATATAACCGTTAATCAAGAGAAATTGAATAACCTGATTAAAAATTTTAATGAAACAGAGGGATTTAAAGCCGCGGCTAATTTTTCGCCCGCGGGAGAAACTTTATTCAGGATTGTTAAACCGGGGCAACCCCTCGACAGGCGCGGGGCGGTGAGCGAAGCCCCGCCCTTTTTGCAAAAAGGGCGGGACGGAGCCGAACCGCCGGACCCGGAAACCTTAATTGAGGTGCTCAAAGGCATCTATCAGGTCGCCCAAGATTCTTCAAGGAAAATGGATTTCGGCCGGTTATCCAAAGGATTTTTATTGTCGCCGCTGGGCCGGTTGAATTTTTTCCGGGTCGGTAATTTTACCGTTGTTTGCCTGTTTGCCCTGACGACCAAACCGGAAGTTATTAAATCGGAAATAGATTGGCTGCTTGATATGATGTCAATGGAATAATTTTACCCATATGCATGATATTTTATTAGAACTTAACCGGGAAGTAGGCGTCCAGGGAATCCTCGTGGTTGCCCCGGATGGGGTTATTATTGACGCGGCTTTAAAGGTCGTTCTGCCGCAGGACCTGGTGGCGGCGGTTGCTTCCGAGGCGGTTCTTAACCTGAAAAAAAAATTGCAGCAATTACAGATTGAAAAATTCAGCTGTTTTGCCATTGAATCATCATTCGGGAAAATAATATTTATGGATGCCGGCATTGCTTATCTGGTGGCGGTTCTGGAAAAAGGGATAAATCTTGATACGACGATGATTGCTATTGAAGGAGCCGTGCACCGGATCAAATCGGCCGTTCAGATAAAAGTATAAATTGACGATAAGGGGGTTTCATTATGGGTTTAACCAAAAAATATCGGCTTACCATTTTGATAATAATCGGAATGATGACTATTCTTTTTTCTCTGGGTGCGAGAGGTTGTCCATGGTTTTCACATAAGGATGATGACGATGAGATTATAACCGGAAGTAGTGGTGTGCCTTCTTCTCCATCCCAGATTACCGTGATTTTTCCTAATGGAGGTGAAACGTGGCTCCAGACCGATACCCAGCCAATTACCTGGACGACCACGGGCACGATTGCCAAAGTAGATATTCAATATAGTACCGATGCTGGAGCGACCTGGACTACCTTTGTTAATGGGTCAGGGGTAAATAATGTTTCAGGCACTAATGTCATCACCGTTACCGTACCGGGTGTTACCAGCACCGCCTGTCGG
>CAKKQI010000190.1 GCA_919901895.1 Candidatus Brocadiaceae bacterium
GCGCTCAACCCGTAAAATCAGTGGTTTCTGATTATGACCATATGAATAACCGGACCAAATTAACCTATCCCAGCGGCAAGACCATCAATTACCAGATAGACGAACTCAACCGCGTTAAACGCATCAGCGAATCACCCAATAACCTCATCACCCAATACACCTATATTGGTTCGTCCCGGATTCTTTCCAAAGAACTTGGAAACGGTGTCCAAGTTAATAATGAATATGATGCTAATCGCCGGTTAAAGAAAACCGCCAGTTTAAAAGCAGGGGTTGCGCTTTCAATTGTTGAATATAAATTTGATCAGGAAGATAATAATCTTTACGAAAAACAGGGGACGACTTTTCTTGATGTCGGCGATGGAAATGTTTTTAAATACGATTCTCTTTACCGGTTAACCGGCGCAAAATATAATATCTCTAATACGTTGATTGATCCTCTTAAGAAATATGAAGATTATTTAGCCGAACAATACACGACTAGGCAAGACTTTAACCTGGACAACGTCGGCGCCCGCCAGACCGTTACGAATGAACTCGACCAAATCACCACTTATACAATCAATAATCTCAATCAATATACCCACATCCAGGGTCCCCCGCCGCCGGTACCACAGGACTTACAATATGATTTTAATGGAAATCTTAAAAATGACGGCGAAAAAGTTTATGAGTATGATTACACTAATAGATTAATTAGGGTAACCAGTCCCGGCAATCCTTATCCGGCCATCAGTTATCGCTATGACGCTTTGGGACGCCAAATCGTCCGGATTGATGAATACAACAACAAAACCGCGCATTATTACTATGACGATGGCAATCTCATTGGCGAGTATGCGGTCAGCAGTCCTGAGGAGTTAAAAAAAGAACATGTTTTTGGGGCAGGCGATGATGTGGAACAATCCGATTACCAGCAGAACAACCCGGCGCCGGGAACATATTATCTTATTACTGATGGCAAGGGAAATGTTATTAGCGTTTTTGATAATCAGGGAACGCGCGTTGAAGGGATGGAATACGATGCTTTTATGAAGCGGCGGCTGACCTATTCGTCGCTTTTAGGCGGTCCGGTTCCGCACGAAACCGATATCTCGCCCATTGGCAATAACTTTACCGGCAATAGGATATACGACCAAGCCGTTGGTTTACTTTTTGGAGAACTTGCGGATGTTAACCCGAGTGTTGGCGGGTATCTTCAACACTACGGCAAACAATCTCTTTATGAATTATATGGGGTTGCGTTAGAAGCCAAAGATACCGTTGTGGGATTAGGTGAACTTATCGGAATGACCGGCGGACAACTGTACAACATAGAATTTTGGGCCGCTCAACGTCCTTTTACAGACGACCCATGGATCCCATTCGAAGGCGCCAATAAAAAAGCGAAAGAAATGCAAGAAGGCGTAGTTGCTCTGGGGGAATTATGGGTAGACCAGATGGTAGCGGGATACGGGACAGGACTTTGGCTTGCTACTGGAGAGGAGAAATATTTTAAACATTTAGAAACACAAGCCGCATTTGGTAACGCTATTTTGGCTAAAGTAGCTGAATATATGAATTTACCGCCGGAAGAGAAGTCAATCATTCGGGGGCGGATAGCTTTTAATGTTGTGTTTGTATTACTACCGGCCGCCAAGGCTAAAAACCTTGCGAACTTGAATAAAGTCAAAACATTAACCATGTCTGAAACGATTGTCGGGCCGAAGATTGTGTCGGCTTCTGAAGGTCGCGGTATAATTCAGTCGATTCTTCAACGACTGCGCGGTGTTCCAAAAGCAGAAACAATGACGATAAGGAGCCGTTCAGGATTAATTGTAGAAAAAATACCAGGAACGGCATTTGGCAAATCAATCAAAAGCCTGAGATCTGGTAGTCCGAATTGGCAACGCGTCTCAGCCCATGCCGAAGGGGCAACCGGAAGTAATTACCGTGGCGCCACGAGTATTGAGGAGATCTTTAGGAATATTCAGACCGGAGAGCAGATTGTTCGCCACAGAATCGTTCGCGGCGAAAGCAT
>CAKKQI010000191.1 GCA_919901895.1 Candidatus Brocadiaceae bacterium
AGGCCGGTGGACTTCCATTCGTCTTTGGGCGGCACAATATCAGTGGCCTGCTGGACTTCCAGAACCTGATCCTCTAAGATAAACCTCCCCACTCAATCCCCCTCTAATCTTTATTACCCCTGAATTACTAAGAAGTTACTACTTATTATTAAAATTACCTGTCTGCCAAGACTGTAAAAGTATACAGCATTTTTTGCATTTGTCAAGGGGGGAGACCCAAATTTTCGTTAATTTTCCCTTGATATACATAACATCTTTATTAACATATCGTTACGGAAACAAAATTATCGTATTTTAGCAATTTTTTTATTTTATAATCACGTATGAGCCTGTTGCACAAAGGTCAAAACATGACAGATCGTCTCCCGCCAAGGCGGAATAAATAAGTTTCTGGACTCCTGCTGGAGTTTCCGCCTGAGGCGGATCCGTCCTCTGGCGAATACCCCGTGGATTCCTGCTTCCGCAGGAATGATACACACGGGCAGGAGTGACAATTTTTCTATTTGTGCAACAGGCTCACGTATCAATTATATAAACGTAATTCATTGGTTAAATGATAGAAAAATCTTAAATTTTCCAAAAAAGATGGGCGTTCTAAGCGAACCCGAAGGGACCGCGTTTAGCGAACGCCCATTTTATCTTTAAACGACAGACTCTCTTTATTGTAATTTCGCCGAGTCAAACACGGTCTTAACCAGCGCCTCATCCGTCGCCTGGATCGCCAGGGTCATTTTACCAATTACCTGAAAATAAGCCGTTCCGCGTTTAGATTGGCAGGTCAACAAACCACCTTCATCTTTCTGCTGTCCACCCTCCTCGCCTAACACGTCGTTCAGAAATTTTTGATAAGCGGTCTTAAATTCCTGGGCATCTTTTTCCGAATCCCAGGCAATCTTAAGGACGCGGACTAATTGTTTCTCTTCGCCGGGCCGGCGGAAAATAACCAGCCGGTCGCCGCCCCAACCGCTCGCCACCTGTTCACTTTCATCGTGCGAAGACGGCTCGTGGCTCAACAAAGAAAGAATCCCGAATTCACCCAGCACATTGTTATTAACACATTTCCATTTTTCGCCGAGCGCTTTGGTAATCTCTTCAACCGGCAGATTAACCTCAACCGGTAATTCGTTAGCCAGGTATTTTTCCGGATGCAGAACCTGTTCGGTTGACCGCGGCGGATTCTGATAGGCCTGGTTAACTTTTTCCCATCCACCGGTCTCTTTCAATTTTTTCACAAAAACCGAAACCTCATTATTACTGAAAAAAGCCTTCCGTGACTCGTCCTTTCTTTTAAGATACTCCTTAATTTTAGTATCGGCCAAGATAATTTCTTTTATTTTATTTTCAGCAAGGTCAACGTCGACTTCGCTTTTTCCCCTTA
>CAKKQI010000192.1 GCA_919901895.1 Candidatus Brocadiaceae bacterium
AAAAGTTGTTTTTCCGGCCCCGTTTGGTCCAATCAGAGCAATCCGTTCTCCTTGATAGAATTCAAATTTATCGACCATCAGGGTAAAGCAAACTTTTCCGTTT
Source organism: Candidatus Brocadiaceae bacterium (assembly GCA_919901895.1). Taxonomy (GTDB): domain Bacteria; phylum Planctomycetota; class MHYJ01; order JACQXL01; family CAKKQI01; genus CAKKQI01. The sequence continues at coordinate 104 of CAKKQI010000192.1, forward strand.
TGGTCCCGATAAGTAAAATAAATATTTTGGACCAAGAGAAGTGGTGTAATTAAGTCAGCAGACCTCAAGCGTTGATTTGTTTCTGCTGGAGCAATGTCAGGCATAAATTTATTATAAAACTGATTACTAAAAGTACCACGCCTAAATAAAGGGCTGTTTCAAAATGACCCATCCTGGTTTCCGTAAGAATACCAGTGGTGAGCACCATCGTTTCGCCTTTAATATTTCCTCCCACCATCATTACCGCACCCACTTCTGAAATAATTCCTCCAAAACCAGCCATCAGGGCCACTAAAATACCGGTTTTGGTTTCATTGAGAATAACGCGGAATAATTGCCATTTAGTGGCGCCCAGCGCAATCGTCTGACGGATAAGTTCTGGGTCAAGGCGTTGAACACCGGCGATGGTAAATGCGGTGATCAGCGGCAAAGCGATAATACTTTGGGCCACGACCATGGCACTTTTGGAATAAAGTAATGCTAAAAATCCCAGGGGACCGCTGCGCCATAACAGTAATGCTACCACCAATCCCACCAACACCGGCGGTAACCCCATGCCGGTATTAACCAGTGCAATCAACCACTTTTTCCACCGGAAATGGGAAAGTCCGATAATCGTGCCGGTCGGAATACCGATGATACCGGATATAAGAAGAGAAATTCCGGATACCTGTAATGAAGTTTTAATCACTACAAATAAATCTGTCATCTATGGATTAATGGGATAGAAAAGAGGTTCTGCATACTGGTCCAGTCCGAATTCACCAATAATTTTTTGGGTGCGTGGTGTGGTAAGAAAATCGGCAAAGGCTTCCGCTCCGGCCAGATTTATTTTTGGTAATTTTTCCTGGTTCGGCACTATGATTGAATAGCGATTGATTAAGACATCATCTTTACCGGACATTTCGACCAGAGATAATTTCTGCTTGAAGGCGAGGTAAGTGCCTTTATCTGTCAGGGTATAGCCGTTTTTTTCATTAGCAATTTGCAGGACAATCCCCATTCCGCTTTTAGATTCCAGATACCATGCCCCGGCCGGTGTAATTCCGCTACTCTGCCATAAACTGAGTTCTCTTTTATGGGTTCCGGAATTATCACCGCGGGAAATAAAGATTGATTTGGTTGCGGCAATTTCCTTAAATTTTTCCGCCGTTGAATTGCTCAACCGACAACCAGCCGGGTCATCCGGTGGACCAACCAGAATAAAGTAATTAGTCATCACCAGACGCCGGTTTTTACCAAACCCTTCTTTCATAAATACTTCTTCATCTTTAGGCGAATGAACCAGCATAATGTCCGCATCGCCGCGTTTGCCCATGGCCATGGCTTCCCCAGAACCTACCGCAATGGCTTTGACTTTATAACCGGTTTCCTTCTTGAATAGGGCAACTAAAATATCAAGTAATCCCGTATCCTGGACGCTGGTGGTTGTAGCAAGAATTACATCCGGATTAGTCGGGATCGTGATGGCGGGAAGAGTTTTAGATCGCGTGGGCGTTTCTTCATTTGAGGGGTATTTTATAAAAAACACCACCATTAGGCCGAGAAGAACCAATATGGTCAGTAATATTTTTTTCATATCTTTCCCCTATGTTATTATGATTACACCGATTAAAAAACAGATTACACAGATAAAATCAGCGTCGGGAATCTGTGTAATCTATTCTAAGAATCACTGTAATCATACCATCCCCTTTTTAATCCTGTTGCCTAAACCACATTTTGTGGTGCGTTGGATCGCATTATATCGCTAAAATTTAGTAGTGATTAACGCTGAAATTTGATTGTTCTCCGGTTCCGTTACTCCCGCAGAAACGTCCTCCGTATTTGTTGTATAATCAACCTTGAAATGTGTCTGGTTTGATAACCGATAGCCAAATCCCACTGAGGTCCTGGTATATTGGTTGGCATTAACACCGTTTAAAGAAGCAAAGGTGGTGCTTTTATTAAAACTCACCACGCTGTATCGGCCCACCAGATATATCTTTTTATCAAGATTATAAGTAGCTTCTAGGAAGTAATAAGCGCCTTTACGGTCAGTTACCTGAACCAGGGGTGCGACGTCGTCTTTTCCTTCATCATTAAATCTACCGTAGGCAAATCTGAAAAAAGCTTTACTATCTGACCAGGCTGGTGCGGCCGGTTCTAAACGATTTTCTTTTCCGGGTTGGATATCGTAACGAATATCCAATTCGGTAATGGTCCGGTTCCATTTGGTTGCGCCCGTGGGGGGAGTGGCCAATCCGGCATAAGTCATTTCTGCATTTTGGGTTAGCAATTCTCCTGAGTGGTAGTAACTTCCGGAGATATATAACTCGTTAACAGGATTTACGCCGATTTTAGTACAGAAAGATTTGTTGGTCTGATTATCAGCACCTGTTCCCGCATTACCGTTACTAAAACTCAGTGACCATTTAAGCGGCAGGCCAAGTTTTTCTTTTGGTAGTATTTGGGACACCTGCAATCCTTCATCATAAGAGCCGGTATTAGTAGCCGAGGGATTAATGGTGGTTGCTTCAACCGCGTTATTACCCCAGGTTTCTTCACCGATATCAAGTTTAAAACGACCCAGGCGAAACATTGGGTTAAAAAAACTTTCTTTCAGATTAGGTGATATCATTGCCAGGAGATTAGTATAGTCAATGTATAGATAGTCAATTTCTTTAAAAGTTGCATTATTTAGATTCATCCGGAGTACTACCTTTATATCCGGGGCCATCAGCCAGTTCAAGCGTAATTTTGCCTCAGGTGTCTGATAAGAGCCATTTGGGTAGTTTCCTTGGCTTCCTGAATCTAAATATCCGACGGCCAAACGGGAACCTTTAAAATCTACGGTTGATTTAAATTCATCCTGCCCTGCGACGAAAAATCCGGAATAACACCATAAACCGACGGCCAATCCCATCATCATCAATTTCGGATGCATCGCTTACGCCTTTCTATTGAGCCTTTTGCATAAACCAGTTTTTGTCACCCTGAACCATGCCCTGAAACAAGTTCAGGGTCTCCGATTTCAGGGTCTCCTTCCAAGCACAAGAATAGATGCTGAACCAAGTTCTCCGAAGGAGTCCGTATGACTCTTCGGAGTCCATCGGACAGCATGACATTTTTGCGTTTTATGCTATTTGTGCAACAGGCTCTATTGTTAAATCAATTTTTTTAGTATTTTTTTGCATTCTTGATTAACTTTCTTTTGAATATCTTTTTCAAATATTTGATAAAAAGGTAAAATGATAAGACTGGGTTGGGTTAATTTAGTTCGTTGTTTACCCGCACCGCCGACGACCGTTTCCACCAGTTTTATGCCGAGGATTTTTTCTGTTTTACGGATTCTGCCCCAGACATAGCGGTATGATTCGTTTAATCTCCGGGCGGCTTCTTTGATGGAGCCGGTCTTCTGGATGGCGGCCAGAATCTCCGCCAGTCCGCCTCCGAAGGCATACTGCCCGTTGCGTTCGATCCAGATTTTTGAGCGTGGTTTAAGATTCCGGTTCATATCAATATGTACCACGATACATATTGATGGCTGGGGCGTCAAGAAAAAAAAACAAAAAATATAAAAAATTTCACAACTTGACTTTATTTAAAAATTTGATTCGTTTTCTCTTGATTTTTTAATAATTCAGGTTAAACTAATGTTTTCCCTTAACATAGGAAAAACTTATGAAGCAAAATAGTTACCGGCAATACCAATCGCCTTTAACCGAGCGTTACGCCAGTCCGGAGATGCTCTATAATTTTTCGGCCGAGCACCGGTTTAAAACCTGGCGGCAGGTCTGGATTGCCCTGGCCGAAGCCGAACGGGAATTAGGACTTCCGGTTACCGCGGTTCAGATTGCCGAGATGAAACGCTTCCAGGATAAAATTAATTATCAAGCCGCCGCTAAATTAGAATCAGAATTAAAGCACGAGATCATGGCTCATATCAGGGCTTATGGTCTCCAATGCCCGAAAGCAAAAGCGATTATTCATCTGGGCGCCACCAGTGCCCTGGTGATTGATAATGCCGATTTAATCATCTATAAACAGGGCTTATCGGTTATCAAGAAAAAATTAATTAATGTTATTAAGGTGCTGGCTGATTTTGCGTTGCGGTATAAAGATACACCCACGATGGCTTACACCCATTTCCAGCCGGCCTTGCCCACGACGGTTGGCAAACGCGCCTGCCTGTGGCTTAATGATTTAATGCTGGACCTGAAAAACCTGGAATTCGTGGAACAGAATTTGAGATGTCTGGGTGTGAAGGGAGCGGTCGGCACGCAGGCCAGTTTCTTAACGCTTTTTAACGGAAATAAAAATAAAGTAAGAAAATTAGACCGGCTTTTTACAAAAAAAATCGGATTTAAAGAATCTTTTGAAATCGCCAGCCAGACTTATTCACGTAAAGTTGATTATCAGATTCTGAGTGTCTTGTCCGGCCTAGCCCAGTCGGCTTGCAAGGCCAGTAATGATATCCGGCTTTTGCAGGGATTGGGTGAAATGGAGGAACCGTTTAGCCGGAAACAGATTGGTTCTTCAGCGATGGCGTATAAACGGAACCCGATTTATACCGAACGGATTTCTTCCCTGGCCCGTTTTGTAATTGCCCTGGAACCGACCGCGGCTTTAACCGCTTCAACCCAGTGGCTGGAACGCACGCTGGATGATTCGGCTAATAAAAGATTGGCGATTCCCGAGTCTTTCCTGACGGTTGATTCCATCCTGGGCGCCTATTTTAAACTGGCCGGTGGTTTGGTAATTTATCCGGCGATTATTAAAAAACACCTTGAATCAGAGATGCCTTTCATTGCCACTGAAACGATTTTAATGGAAGCGGTTAAATCTGGCGGCGACCGGCAGGAATTACACGAAAAAATTCGTCAGCATTCAATGGTGGTCCAAGAACGGACCAAACAGGGATTGGCTAATGATTTGATTGACCGGTTGAAAGCGGACCGGAGTTTTCAAAAGGTCAAATCTAAACTATCTTCTTTATTAGACCCCAAAAAATACATCGGGCTGGCGGATGAACAGGTGATAAATTTTATTAACCAAGAAGTCCGCCCGGTGTTAAATAAAAATCGGCGGCTTCTGGGCTGGCAGGTGACCTTAAAAGTTTAAACGGTCGTACTGCAACGCGGGCATTGAGCCGAGTCTGATTCCACTAGCGTTTGGCATTTCGGACAAGCCACAAATTTCTTATTGCACGGCTGGCAGAATGACGCCGTGCCGCTCAACTCGCCGTCACAATACGGACATAAACATTTAGTGCTTTCCTGACAGGGGCTAACTTTTTTCTGATTTTCCTTTTTCATATGAAACAATAACTGCTAATGGATAACTTTTAA
>CAKKQI010000193.1 GCA_919901895.1 Candidatus Brocadiaceae bacterium
AAATCCCAACCGGTAATACAAGAGATATTGGTCCAGAGGTGAAGAGGCCAGAGCGGTAAGTTTTTTTAAAGCGATTTCGCCCCAACGTTTAGCCCGGATCAGGTCTTTTTTATCCAGAAATAATTTTATTAAATCCAGATATTCAGCCAGTTTTTTGCGCTTTGCCATAATTACCACCGATTAACACGGATTGAACATAAAGAGATTACACAGATTATTACAAACCTGCCGATAATCCGGTCGGGGCTAAAAAATATACAGTGTCCAGTTTAATTCTCTGCGCCACGTTCATCACATCTTTTTTAGTGACGGAACTGATTTGACGTTGAAGCGATTCAAATGATTCATTCCGGCCGTTAATATTCTGCTCCAAATAATAATCCATCAACGCGCCCGGATTATCCTGAATTGATTTTAACTTATCAGTCAGGCCTTTAATCGTTGCTTCAAATTCCTGGTCGGAAATATGACCGCCGGTTATCTGGGTTAACTGCTCTTGAATAATCCGCACCGCCGGCTCATACTGGTTCGGGTTAATGCCGGCGTTCACTATCATTAAACCTTTGGTTTTTTCCAGTTGGGAACCGGCATAATAAGCCAACCCGTTTTTTTCCCGGACGTTCTGGAAAATTTTGGAATGCGGAAACGCCCCGAAAATCCCGTTAAAAACCAGCAACGCAAAAATATCATTGTCTTTCCACGTCGTCCCGGTCCGGTAACCTAACACCAATTTACCCTGCTCCAGATTCTGGGTTTCCTGAACTTTTCGTTCGGTTAAGACCTGGTAATTAATCTGGGCCGCCGGTATTTTTAGAAGATCCGACCGCTTCCGGTTACGCCGTTCCGCAAAAGGCGGTTTTGAAAAAATTCCGGCCGCTATTTTTTTTACCTCAGCCGGCCTAAATTGACCGACCACAAATATATCCATCGGAACGCTCCCCAACACCTCCCAGAGGTATTGAGTTAATCCACCGGAGGTCAGGCGGGAAATCGCCGGGATTTCCCCGTATTCGTAAATCCGAAACGGCTCATTATGACACATTTCTTGAATACAACGCTCCTGGGCATACGCAATTTTGTCGTCCACTAAACTCTGGATCAGATTTTTAAGATTTTGTTGTTCCTGCTGAAAATATTCCATTTTAAAACTTTTGCCGCCCAAGACCCCATTTTTTTCCAGTAACGGCTCAGCGATGATTTTACGGAGAAATTCAAATCCATCCGCCAGGTTATTCGTCCGGCCCGGTAAAAAACGTTTGGCAATAAAAGAAAAATCAAACTGAACCAGATGCCGCTCGCCGATTTTGTCCACCTCAATAGAAAAACCGGCATCATAGCGTGATTCCAGGAACCGGCTTATCTTCCGCATATTGGGATACTTTTTACACCCCCGGGCCAGCACCCGCGCCAGCAAGGCATTCGCGGTTACCTTTTCATCCAACGGAAAGTGCCAATACAACCTGATTAAAGTCGTCTTGAATTTATCAGTGGGATACAGATAAAGTGAAATACCATCGGTGATTTCTGTTTTTTCAAAAATACTCATGACACACCTTGAACCTCCATCAAGAAATAAGATATATTACGCTTCACCCCGTTTTGCTTCTGGACGATATTGTTACCCACGCCGTTTTCATTAAACTGCAAACTGCCGTTATCTCGGGCTAAAGTAAACTCATAATCGCCTTTATTTAATGGTTGTCCTTCAAACACATCAATTATTGATTTGATTACCTTTATTCGAAAAACCTGATTCTGGTCAAAATGCAGTTTCATAGTTATTTTTTTATATCTTTTAGTAACTTTTTGACTTCTTTTTCAAAGTCAGACTCAATCGGTTGCGTTTTATTGTATCCCGCATATTCCGCCAGCGCTTTTTTATCTGCCGCATCCTTGGATATTGCCCCTTTGCCGCCGAGTATTTTGTACTCGTTAAAGCTCAAAAACTTGTTGACGCTCTCCACAAACTCCGCCATAGTAAAAGCCCGCCTATTTTCAATAAGATTCTCTGTATAATCAAAGAATCCCGATATGGTGCGTTCCAATTTTTTTATTTCTTTTTCCGGCAGATAATTTTTGGCTATCACTACATCAGAAGGCAGGATTCTACCTTTAGGGGAATTTTTCCAGGTGGTCAACCCCATAAACGGCTGTTTTTTATCCGCTTTTGCGTCAATAATCTCGGCCGCGGTTTAGCCGGTGATGGCAAAGTGAAACTTATTTTGGACCGTGGCAAAAAAATCTTTGGTCGTTTGAGAGTTTGGGTCATAGTCAATACTGCACTCGGCAAAAATATCAGTAATTTGCAGATAAATCCGCCGCTCGCTGGCTCGGATTGAACGAACTCTTTCCAGCAATTCCCGGAAGTAATCTTTCCCGAAAATGCGTTTGCCTTGTTTAAGTCTTTCATCGTTCAAGACAAATCCCTTGGTGATGTATTCTTTCAAAACCTTAGTGGCCCAGATGCGGAACTGGGTGGCGCGTCTGGAATTGACCCGATAACCAACGGCAATAATGGCGTCAAGATTGTAAAATTTGGTGGAATATTTTTTCCCATCATCAGCAGCTATTTCCAAAATGGAAATAACTGAATCTTCCTGTAATTCACCGCTTTCAAAAATGTTTTTGAGATGCTTATTGATAGCCGGAATGCCGACCCCAAAAAGCTCTGCCATCATTTTTTGCGGCAACCAGAGTGTTTCATCCTGCAAGAACACTTCCAGTTTAACATCGCCATCGGGCGTAGTGTAAAGAATTATTTGATTCTTATTTACCCCATTAGATAACGAATATTTAATGGGATTCGGTTGCGAATCTTTCTTTTTCATTCTTTTTAAATCCTTTCTTCTTGAGAGAAGAATTAAGAAGGCCGCTGAAAATATTTATTCAACTCCGCTAAAGTTATTTTCCAGACCGCCGGCCGGCCGTGCGGACAGGTCGTCGTATACCCCGGCTCGTTTTGCGCCTTTAATAAGGCCTGAATTTCCTCCGGCGCCAACCGGTCGCCGGCCTTCACCGCCGCCTTGCAAGCCATCACTTTAACCAGATCATCCAATACTTTATCGGACTCATTTTTCGTAACAAAATCAGACATTGTTCTTTCAACGTCTTCTTCTTTACCCGCCGAAGAGGCCGGTTTATCAGTCATAAAATTATCCAGTAATTCATGAATCAATTCCGGCAGGTTAACATTATTCAAAATTTGCGGAATCGCCTGAATACTGATGGTCCGCCCCCCGAATTCTTCAATCTCCAACCCCACTTTCTCCAAATATGGTTTCACCTCGCCCAGTAATGCTGATTCCGACATCTCCAGTTCCACCAGAACCGGCATCAGTAATTTTTGCCGGTAGAGCACGGCCATTCGCATTTGTTCTTTAAACTGGGTCCAAAGAATCCGTTCGTGTAAGGCATGCTGGTCAAAAATAAGCAACCCATCCCGGTCCTCGGTAATAATATAAGTATTATGCACCTGAAAAACCCCGGTGGACGCGGCTGGTAGTGAGGTCGCCGAATCTGACGGAAAACTGTTCGCCGGGGCTGACCCAGCCCTGCTAATATCGGGGCCAGCCGGCCGCGGAAAAATCGGCCCGGCTGATGTCTGGTTAGGTAAATTAGCTTGTCCCGCTGAAGGCGGGGATTGAAAATGCTCCCCCGGGTGCGTTTTAAAAAAATCAACCAATGCCTGCATAACACTGCTGGACTGCTGAACTACTGGACTGCCGGACAAAGGTATTTCACCTGTCCAGCCGGGCGTCACCGAAACGACGCTGGCCGGTAATTCCGAATCCAATAATTTTTTCCTGATTAATCCGAGGATATTATCGTGAATCTGCCAGCCGTTGCGGAAACGCACTTCTAATTTGGTCGGATGAACATTCACATCATATTCTTCAAACGGCAGATGCATAAAAAGAAAAACGGCCGGGTAGCGCCCGCCGGGAATAATTTCATAATACGCCTTCCGGACGGCGGCGGCAATAATCCGGTCGCGGATAAACCGCCGGTTCAGGAAAAAAAATTGCCAGCGACCGGTCGGCTTGGTCACGAGCGGATTGGAAATGTAAGCCCGCCCGCCTAAGACGGATTCATCCTCAACCAATAATAATTGCGAAACCAGTTCATCGCCGAAAAAAATTCGCAACCGTTCTTTAACATCGGAAACCGGCAAAAGATTTAGAATGTTTTTTTGATTGCTCACGACGGCAAATTGGATTTCCTGATAGGCGATGGCAAAACTTGTAATCATTTCGCTCAATTGTCCCATTTCCACCGCATTACTTT
>CAKKQI010000194.1 GCA_919901895.1 Candidatus Brocadiaceae bacterium
TCTAAGGTCTCCGGCCATTTTTTTTCCTCAAACAGTTTGACGGCTTTTTCCAACAATTCTTGAGGCCCCTCAGGTTTCACCGGATCTTCCCCCGCCGACAGCGGGATTGCTAAAACAATTACCGGTAAAATAAAATAGGGGAATAGGAATCTGATTAGATTTGAATTTTTCATGCCCGCGTTTCTTTAAACTTTGCTTAACGCTTGATTTAAATCTTTCATCAAATCTTCAATGTTTTCCAATCCAATGGAAAGCCGGATTGTTCCAACCGGAAATTGCCTGAGCCGATCGGTTTTGGTAATTTTACCAAATAAGAATTTACCGGGGAGCGGCAGGATCGGTAAAGCCAAACTATCAAACCCGCCCCAGCTAACCGCCAGTTTAAAAATTTTAAGACTATTTAAAAACCGTTTCACTGATTTTAAAGACCGGTTTTTTAATTCAATGGTAATCAACCCGCTGAAACCGCTCATTTGTTTTATAGCCAACTGGTAATGCGGATGGGAAGGCAGCCCGGGATAATAAACTCTCTTTACTTTCGAATGTTTCTCTAAAAACCCGGCTATCGCTAATCCGGCCGAATTAATAGATTGCATTCTTACACCTAATGTCCGCAGCCCGCGCAGGGCCAGCCAGGTATCAAAAGGCGCCAGGGCGCCGCCGAAAATTTCGCGCTCTTCCATCCTAATTTTACGCATTTCTTTCGCCCGCCCAACCAGGATACCGGCGACGATATCGCTATGCCCACCGATGTATTTGCTCATAGAATGCAAAACAAAGTCCACTCCCATTTTAAACGGTTGTTGATTATAAGGCGTCGCCAGTGAATTATCTATAACCGTTGTGATTTTATGCCGCCGGGCCAGGGCGGTTATTTCTTCAATCGGCTGAAGATAAAAATAACCGCTGCTCGGACTCTCCAGATAAATCAACCTGGTCTTCGGCCTCAACGATTTTTTATATTGGTTAAGATCTGTTCCCTCAATAAAAGTCGTGGTAATACCAAACCGCGGCAGGTAACCGGCCAGCAAACGATAAGTTTCACCGTAAACATAATAAGGCGCAATCACGTGGTCGCCTTTTTTGAGGCAGCTGAAAATAACGGAAGAAATCGCCGCGCAGCCGGAAGAAAAAGCCAGGGCCATCTCGCCGCCTTCCAGATGAGCTACCTGCGCTTCCAGAACATCGTGAGTCGGATTGTTTATTCTGGAATAAAAATAATGTTGATGCTCCCACAACGCCTGCAAACAGGTATCGTAATCTTTAAGGGCAAAAAGAGAGGACTGGTAAATCGGCGGACTCATTGAGCCGTGGTAGACGTGCGGATTATATTTTCCCCAGATGCATTCGGTTTGAAAACCATTTTCAATCTTTTTCATTAAGTCGATAGGGGGCGGGCTTTCGTGTTTAAGGTCTTTTTAACTTTTTCCAAATATTGACAAGTCATGGTTGGAATATTCCCATTCCGGTAGTTGGTTAAACCGCAATTATAAGACATAACGGCCGCCGGCCAGTCATAATCCAGCGATTCCAGCAGATAAACCAGATAAGCCCGGCCGACCGTAATATTTTTTTCGCAGTCAAAGGCATCACGGTCATAATCCCACCTGGTTTTCAGTTGGGTCCGACAGACCCAGTTCCAGGTCCGGCGCCTGATTTGCATCAACCCGCGTTCTTTCTTAGGACCAACTAATTTACGCCGTCCGTCGCTTTCCACTTCAATAACGGCTTTAACCAGTAAATCAAGCGCTGCCTCGTCGCCTTTTTTTAAATCAAACGTCTTGTTATCTCCGGCCGTCCTCCAGGCGATGCGACCGGTCGTATCTGGGTAAACCAGCGCACCGATTAAAATAACCATTAAGCTAACCGGTATCAATAAAAATAGATGTCGCCTTATCCCTCTCATAAGCCCCTCTCACCGCTGATTACGCGGATTAAAACGCTGATGACACAAATTAAAACCATCCCGGATTTTATTATGATACTCAAGTTGACCGGGTTTGTTATCACCATATAACTCAACTCTTTCCGCCATAGGCGGATCGCCTTTGGCGATAGAGTTGCTGTTGACGTAACTCAAACTCAAGACTAAAGTCTTGAGTTACCAAAAGTCCAGTCAACTTTATTATACTAATTAATCCGGGTTTGTCAAGTCCAGTTTTAGAAATTTTTTATATCTTATTTTTATTGACAGCCTTCGGGTCTCGTGATAAATTCTTACGTTATGACCGCTGACGTAAAATACCAACTACAACCAAACTATCCGTTGCGCGGCGCTATTTATTTCGGCGTCGGCCACATTCTTCTGGCGGCCTTAATCACCATCTGGGGATACGAAAAGACTATTTTTCAACCGGACGGCGCAGGCAAGGTATTTTACCTGCTGGAATTAACCGGTGCGGAATTTACCAAAATGATCGGCCAAACCGAAGACCTTAAAACTTTTACCCCTTACTTAATTACTTTTTTCATCAGCACTATTTTTTATAGCCTGGCCGGAATGGCGGCCGGGTATTTAACCAAACGTTTCAACTTAATTGAAGAAATCAATAATGTGTTTCTTACGGAAGAGGAAACGGAGCAATCATCTCAATGAATTACCAAACTATTTCATTTGAAGTAAAGGAAAAATTGGCGTGGGTGACAATTAACCGCCCGCGTAAATTGAATGCCTTGAATGCCGAAGTAATTAACGAATTGCAGGATGTTTTTCATCAGATTAAAAACAATGAATCAATCGGGGCGGTGATACTGACCGGGTCAGAAAACAAGGCCTTTGCGGCTGGCGCCGATATTGAAGAATTAACCGCACTCAACACGCAAACCGGCAAAGAAAAAATGCTTAAGGGCCAGAATTTATTCAACCTGATTGAAAATTTAGGCAAACCGGTGCTGGCGGCCATTAACGGTTTTGCCCTGGGCGGCGGTTGCGAACTGGCCCTGGCTTGCACGATTCGTTTAGCTGCCGAAACAGCCAAAATGGGTCAGCCCGAAGTAAATCTGGGCATTATCCCCGGTTATGGCGGCACCCAGCGCTTAAGCCGGCTCGTGGGCAAAGGGCGCGCCCTGGAATTAATCCTGACCGGTGCCATCATTGATGCCCGGGAAGCCTACCGGATTGGGCTGGTTAATCAAGTTTATCCGGCCGAGCAATTATTAACCGAAACGGAAAAATTAGCCCGTCAGATTATAAGTAAGGCCCCCCTGGCTGTTAAAGCCGCACTGGAAGCGGTTAATCAGGGAATAAACTTGCCTCTTAACGAAGGACTTCATCTTGAAGCCAACCTTTTTGCCCTTCTCTGTAACACCCGCGATATGAAAGAAGGATTAGCTGCTTTCCTGGGAAAACGGCAACCGTCATTTCAAGGGAAATAAAAAATATGGCCACCGCCATTATTTCAGACATCCACGCCAACCTGGAAGCCTTTGAAGCCGTTTTAAAAGACATTAAACGCCGGCAGATTTCAGATATTATCTGCCTGGGAGATGTCATCGGCTACGGTCCTAACCCGCGTGAATGTTTAAAATTAGCGCGCGACTTTAAGATTTCACTCCGGGGTAATCACGAAGAAGCCGTTCTTTTTATCAGCATTGCTTTCCGTGAAGACGCCGCTCTCGCGGTTGAATGGACCAGAACAATGATTAATTCCACGGATTATGATAAAACGGAAAATCATTCCTTCTGGGATTGGCTGGGCGACCGGCCGCGGCTGGATGAACTGGACGATAAACTTTTTGTCCACGGCACACCCCGCGAACCAACCCGGGAATACCTTAGAGCCGCCGATCTGGTTAACCGGGAAAAAATGACGGAAAATTTTGATTTAATCAGACACGTTTGTTTCTGCGGACATACCCATGAACCGGGCGTTTTTGTTGAAGAACCAGATGGGCAAAAAAAACATCATTCTTTAAAAGAACTTAAAAATGTTTACCGAATTGATTCCAGGAAATGCATCATTAATGTCGGGGCGGTGGGCCAGCCGCGCGACGGCGATAACCGCGCCTGTTATGTTACGGTCACCGATAAAACCGTAACTTACCACCGAATTCCTTATGATTACAAACTGACAATGAAAAAAATTATGGATACCAAAATCTTACCCGGCGTTCTGGCCAGCCGGTTGGAACTCGGACGATAAGACGAGGCGGCCGGAACCGGTTAGCAGCAACCATAACCCGCATTATTTATACAACGATTCCCGCCAAAGGCGCCCGCCCGCCTCAGGAGAGAGCCTGCCTCTGGCATGAAAAATAATGACACTCTGTCTCCATCTGGTCGGGGCGAAAACGCAATATCATGCCTGAGGCAGACCCGCCTCTGGCGGGAATTGCGTTGTCAGGTCATCAACGAAATAAATTTCGTTGTCTACCGGATAAGATTATTTCTGTTCTGTGGTAGTCGTTGATCTGAATTTATGAATAATACGGGATAAAGTTACCTGTCCTATGAAAAAAGAAACGATTGAACTCATTCTAAAAAAATGCCTGGGGCACAAAAATAACGAGACGGTCCTGATTGTTACCGACGAATTATTCCGGATGGTCGCCCGCCAATTTTACGAAGGAATAACAGCCCTGGGCGTTGAGGTAACCATTATCTGTATGACTCCGCGTGGAGTTAACGGCGAAGAACCGCCGGCGGTGGTGGCCCGGGCAATGAAAGAAACCGACATCGCCTTTTTAATTACCGCTAAATCGCTCTCACATACCCAGGCGCGCCGGTCGGCTTCCCAGTCAGACCGCCGGGTCCGGATTGCCAGTCTGCCCGGAGTTGACCCGTTCCGGCTGGAAAAATTACTTCATATTGATTACGATGAAATGATTAAACATGGCCGGAGACTGGCCCGTTTATTCCAGCAAGCCAAAAAGGTGGAAATTAAAACGGAGGCCGGAACCAACCTTTCGATGGAAATTAACGGACGAATCCCCTTGATCGATTCCGGTATCTTGGACCAGCCGGGTTCTTTTGGTAACCTGCCGGCCGGCGAAGTTTACCTCGCGCCGGTTGAAGGAACCGCCCAGGGAATCGTGGTGATTGACGGCAGTATGTCCGGGATCGGCAAACTGGAACAACCGATTAAAATTAAAATTAAAAATGGCTTCGCAACGGAAATCAGTTCGCCTGAACTAAGAAAAATACTTCAATCCGCCTCCCGCCCCAATGTTACATCGAGGCGCCGCCCTTCGGGGCGAGCCTCGCCAAAGGCGGGAGGCTCGCCTAAACAGACGGAGCTGCTGGCGGCAAACGGAGACCGCTCTGCCTATAATCTGGCTGAATTGGGAATTGGGATTAACCCTCAAGCCGAGGTGGTCGGTAATATCCTGGAAGACGAAAAAGCGATCAATACCGTTCATATTGCCCTGGGAGATAATCTCAGTCTGGGCGGCCTGGTCAAAGCCCCCTGCCATTTAGACGGTGTCATCACTAATCCGGTTATAAAACTGGACGGACGGATATTATCATCTAATATTTTACAAGGAAATTTTTCCCGCCCGGGCGGAATGGTTTCCCTCTCTCAACCACTCCCGGTCTCGATTCCTCTGAACTATATCGGCACAGAATTATATCAGACTTTATTTAATAACAGCAATGACCCTCAATACGTGGTTGATTTAAAAACCCAGGTATTCTTGGAAGTGAACCAGGCCTTTGTCGATCTGTCCGGTTACCAGCATGACGAAATCATCGGAAAAATGAAAACAACCGATTTAACCCCGCCGGCGGTGCATGCTTTATTACAAACAAAAGTGGCCGCCCGGAGTAAAGACAGCGAATCGGACCGTTATGAATTCAGCGTGCTATCTAAATCCGGACAGGTGAAACCGGTGGAAATAAGCGTTCATAAATTGACCGTCAGTGGACGTGAGATTATTCTCGGTTCAATGCGCGATTTTTCGGAACGCGCGGCTCTTGAAAAAGTCCTGCGCGATAAAATTATTGAAGTCGCTAAGGCCAGCAATCGGGTAATGACCCTGACCGAAAAAATCAAGAATGTTCCTTTATTTACTTCTTCCCTGCTGGAAATTAAAAATGAAGAAGAACTCTTGCGACGTATCTGCGAAATGATTTGTGACCGGCAGGGCATCGGCTGCCTGGGCGTCTCGCTCTATCTGGTGCGGGGAGATTATCTGGAAACTTGTTATAATTATGCCTGTTCATCAACGCAAAAAATCAGACTGGGAAAAGACCATCCTTTTGCCCGGATTTTACGGGGCGAAACCCCGCCGCGGGAAAACGGTAATGAACTGATTATGCCGATTAAAGGCCGGGATAATAAACCGATTGGTTTAATTCACCTGAAATTAGACCCGAAAGAAAAAGAATTAATTGATGATAACCCGACGGCTAAAAAAGGTTATCAGGATGTCCTCCGAACGCTGGTGAACTCAATAGGATTAATTATTGAAAACCTGCGCCTTAACCAGAAATTGCAGATTCAATCTGTTATGGATGAACTGACCGGAGTTTATAACCGGCGCCATTTTGAAACGGTGTTAAATGATGAATTCAAACGGGC
>CAKKQI010000195.1 GCA_919901895.1 Candidatus Brocadiaceae bacterium
CGTCCGCGTCTGGTTTGATGCTCTCCACCGCTAATTCTAAAAGAGTCAAAGCCGCCCGCGCATCGCGTTAGCCATATTAATAACGTAAGATAAAACCTGGTCGGTTATCTCTACGGCTAATCCGCCCAGCCCTTTTTTTTTATCCCGAAGGGCCGCCTGAAGGATTATTTTGATTTCGTTTTCCGTTAATCCCCGTAAAACAAAAACCCGGCAACGGGAAAGCAAAGCCGAATTAAGTTCAAACGAAGGATTTTCGGTGGTGGCGCCGATGAGCGTGATTAATCCTTTTTCTACGTAAGGCAGAAAGGCATCCTGCTGGGCCTTGTTAAAGCGGTGAATCTCGTCAACAAAAAGAATGGTCCGGCGGTTAAATTTTTCCCGGTTGTATTTCGCCCGTTCCATCACTTCTTTAATTTCCTTGATTCCGGAAATCACGGCGCTGAAGGTAATAAATTCAAATTTGGTCGCCCGGGCCATCAGGAAAGCCAGGGTAGTTTTACCGGAACCGGGCGGTCCCCAGAAAATAAGGGAAGGCAATTTGCCGGTGGTGATTATTTTACGGAGCGGTTTATTCGGGCCGATAATCTCTTCCTGACCGATAAACTCATTAAAATTCTGCGGCCGCATTCGGTCGGCCAGCGGAGATTCAGGATGGCCGGAACGTTGATGAGTCTCTGGTTTTTCGCAAGATTCAAATAATTCCATAATTCAATCGTAAAAATTTATCACCACAATCTAAAATAAATTAATTTCTTAGGGATTTCCACGAAGACACTCCAGAATAAGATGACAAACCAGAAACCGGAGGCGACTTTTAACCTGAGGTCGGCTGATTTACGCCATTTGAATATCACCAACGGCAGAAGCACCAAAAGATAAATTCCCCAGACAACGAAAGTGGCGATTAATCTTTCTTTGGACCAGACTTCCCAGCAATCTATTTTATTTCCGAGTTCCGGTGCGGAACCGCCCAGAACCGGCGCATAATAAACCGTCAGCAAGATAACGTGTCCGAGCCAGTTAAGATAGGCAAAATTAGCCCATTGGAGTAAGGTATCGTCAGCAATGACTTTTTTATAAAGAGCCAGAGTAAAAATAATGCCGAGGATAAGCAAAAAAGGAATATTACCGTAGCCGATCCCGATACCGGTAGTTACTCCGAAATCCGCCGGCAGGGTATCGCCGATTTCGCCGAAGAAACACCACCAGCATAACCCGGCGCATAAGCCGAACATATTTTTCCAGAATGATGTGGTGGCCCGAAAACCGAACCATAAGAAAGAAATCGTCAACAAAGCATAGATTAATCCGACTAACAAGGTAGCGTTTAATCCATTCTGATAAGCCCGGCTGAGCGTAAAATGGGCCAGCCAGAAACAGACAAACATAATCAGGCAACTGCTTAAAAAAGGGAATCGACCGGTAAATCCAACCCGGTTGTTTCCTGAATCAAGCGACGCCAGTCCCGCCATTTGGCGGGATGCCGCCGCGTTTTTTCTTTCGTCAAGCATCAAAATCTCCTTTCCGTAATAAAATCGGATTATCCTGATTTAGTCAGGCTTATCTACTATATAAAAATGAAGGTATTTGTCAAAAAATAATTAACGATTATTTAAGATGAAGCGCGCCGCTTGTTTCAATAAAGCAAAAAAAATATTGACTTTTCCAGGCTGATAATGTGATATATTGAAAATATGAAACTAAAACGCCTCCAAAAACGCAGCGGAAAACGCTTATCGGATTATCTGGATTTAATGAAATCAGCCATGGAACAAATAAAATGGCTTGAAGTAAAACGGCTGGGCGAAACCGCCCTTAAGAAATTACCGCATTTCCCCGCCACGCCGATGGACAAATTTATTCTCTATTACCGACTCGGGTGTGCTTATAATTCGCTGCGTTATTTTTCTTTGGCTCTGGAGACTTTTCATAAGGCTTATGGCGTGGCTTTAAAACACCGTTTCGGGCCGGAATACCCGGCCAGTGTTTCCTATATGATGGCGTCTAATTTCCTGATCCTTAAAAATACCGGTCTGGCCCTGAGCCAATACCGGTTGGTAGAACAGTATTACCAGAAACACGGTTACAAAAAATCACCGATGGATTTAACGTTGCATATTTTTACTTTACTGGGGTTAGGATTCTGTTACCTGTACCAGAACAACGCCGAAAAAACCCGCGAGATTCTTGAAGAAAAACTTCCGTCTTACCAAACAACGTTTTCCAAAACTATCCTGGTATTCTATCAGCATTTAAAGGGGGAATATTTAACAAAGATTAAAGATTATGCCGGCGCAAAATTATCTTTTCAGGAGGTAATCAGGATAAGTGAAAATCTTACGCTTGCGAGTTTCTTCGGCAAAATTCACCTGGCTGTGCTTAATATTCTGGAGGGGCAACCGGGCAGCGCCATCACTCTTTTAAAAACTATTTTGAAAGAAACAGCCCGGTTGAAAAAAAAACCTACTAACAATGTTGTCATTTGCGAAACATTACTTCTCTTAAGCAAAGGTTACGCCTTAATCGGTTTGCAGGACAAAGCCGATATCATGGAAAAACGTCTTAAAGTCAGGGTAAAAGAACTGGATATCACCTGGTTTTATGTTCTCAGCAAAGAAGTGGAACAAATCTACCAGCAAATGGAATCATCGCCGGCCGCGCTGAAAAACTGGACGGAGAAAGAACCGGCTTTATCCGTGATTTCCCGGACGCGCGAGCATTTAAACGACCAGATGTCTTCTTATAAACCTGATTCGGAAACAGAATCCCGCTCCGGCGGAACCATCATCGGCAAATCGCCGGTGATGCAAGAAATGTACCAACTGATAGAAAAGGTGGCCCCGACAAATTTACCGGTTTTAATTTACGGCGAGACCGGCACGGGCAAGGAATTGGTCGCCCGGGCGATTCACCAGCGGAGTCTGCGTTCCCGTCACACTTGGCTGGCCTGCAATACCGGAGCAATTCCTGAAACACTGTTAGAGAGTGAACTCTTCGGTTACATCAGAGGCGCTTTTACCGGCGCCCAGACCGATAAAAAGGGCTATATTGAACTCGCTTCGGACGGCACGCTTTTTCTGGATGAAATCGGCAATATGTCGTTAGGGATGCAGCAAAAACTATTACGCGTGATGGAAGATAACCTGCTCTGGCGCCTGGGAACAGAAAAACCGGTTCAAGTGAACACCCGTTTTGTCTTTGCCAGTAATGAAAATATGGAAGAACTGGTTAAAGCCAAACGTTTTCGGGAGGATTTGTATTACCGGATTAACACCATTATCATTACCCTGCCGCCGTTAAGGGAGCGGAAAGAAGATATCCCGCTTTTAGTCCAGTATTTCCTTAAGAA
>CAKKQI010000196.1 GCA_919901895.1 Candidatus Brocadiaceae bacterium
ATTTTTTTAATAAACATGCTGTTAGTTATAGGTAATATCCTAACGGATTAAAGTAGCGGAGACCTTTAGGTCTCCATTTTTAACTTCAAATATCCGGATGGAAGGCTATCGCCAAAGGCGATCCGCCTATGGCGGAAAGCCTTCCACTACTTCATTCGGCTAAATAATTACGGTGGGCTACTCGCTACTTTATCTCAATCACGCATCTGAACCCGAGGGCATCGGTCCAGCAACCGCCTAAATCTTCAATCGGTAACCCTTCGGTCCGTTTAGAACATCTCAAGAAATCTTGCGGTGTTTCCCATGAACCGCCGCGCAGGGTGTGATTCAACCCTTCGGCCGGACCCGGCGGGTTACCCTGAGGAGAAATCCGGTAATAATCTTTTTGATACCAATCCCGGCACCATTCGGATACGTTCCCGGCCATATTCAAACAACCATAAAAACTGGCTCCCGGCTCATAGATATTAACCGCGTCCGTCCGGTCAGGCCCATTTTCAGATGAATTACATTTAGTCGCGTCCCATTCATCGCCCCAGGGATATTTTTGCCCCTTGGTCGTGCGGGCGGCTTTTTCCCACTGGGCTTCGGTCGGTAACTGCTGGCCGGCCCATTCGGCGTACTTGTTGGCATCAGACCAACTGACCTGGACCACCGGATGGTCCTGGCGTTCATCAATGCCCTGACTGTTTCCCTGGGGGTCTTTCCAGCAAGCATTTTCCACAATATAACTGTCACTGCGAAAAACATATCCTTTAGTAACAGTTTCCGCATCGGTTTTATGATTGGTGGCTTCTACGAATTTTTTAAACCGGGCATTACTGACTTCATACTTATCAATATAATAAGCCGTCAAATCAATCCGGCGGGCCGGACGTTCGTTTTCCACCAGTTCGGCGCCCCGGGTAAATTCACCGCCCGGCACCAGAACCATTACCGCACCATTAGCAATACAGATTACTTGCAACGGCAAATTGGTCTGTTTATCCCGCTCGTCATCAACCTGCCCCGCCAAAGGCGGGAGCGCTTCAATTCCCAGAACCTTAAAATAATCCTTTTCTATTATTTCCATTACCCCGGATAATTCTGCTTCTGATTCTGAATATTCCTTTTTCGCCTGGGTAATTTGCCGCTGGGCAGCCAGGTATCCCTCATAATCTTTCACCGCTAAACTTTTGAATCCTTCCAGTAAAGACTGGTAAGCCTTCCGGCGGTTTTCGGCAATCTCTACCTCATAGGTGCCGATAAGATTTTGTGCTTCCGAACAATGCGGGTTGACCGGATTAAGACTGATAAATCCTTTGAAAAGTTTAACTTTATCTTCCGGTTTCTCAACGCCGACCACCAGTTTAAGACACCGGTTATATAACTCAAGATCATATTCCTGACCGGCTTTTTTAAGCACATCTTCTGCTTTAGTAACAATATCAGGATAGGAATTGCCGTAGATAATCTTAAATTCCTTTAATTTAGATTCAATCGTTTTAACATATTCGGCCTGTTTTTCTTCAGATAATAAACGCATCAAAAAATAATAGGCGGCGGGGGAAAAACTTTTACCGGGATTAATTAATTTTTCAGCAGTTAAACTCTTAGCCCGGGAAAAGTCCCGCTCATTGACCAACTCAATAATCCCGTTAAATATCTTTAGTTACGTCGTCCGCCCGGTTGAGGTAACCGGTTTCCATTCGTCCAGCAACAAGACCTGGGTAAGAATTTCGTATTCACGGTTAGTGATTTTATCCTGAATCTCCGTTAGTTTCTGCCGGGCCGGTTCAAATTGGGGCGATTTCTTTAAAATCTCGTTTGTTTTCTGTTCGGCTTCTTCCAATTTTTCTTCGGTTATTAATTACTCAACTTCAACCAGCCGCAATTTTAATTCCTCCTGTAAAGGATCAATTTGAAGCGTTTTTTCTCCGGTAGTCGCCGTGCCGGAAATTGTCAAATTATTTATCGGTGTTATAACCGGAAGGTTATTTGAAGAATCCGGCTGCCGGGCCGGTGACTTAAAAAATATAATGGTTACAAACCCGCCTAATAATATAGCGCCGGCCAGCCCGGCATAAATAAATTTGTTCCGTTTCTTTTTGCGGACAATATCCGATATCATCGTCGCTTCCAGGGCGGCGCGGGAAGCGTGGACCAGTGGTTGCTTTTGTTTAAAAGACGCGAGATCTTCCAGGAGTTGGCTCGGGTTAAGATAGCGGCGACCCGGCTCTTTCTGGATGCATTTCATAATAATGGCTTCCAATTCTTTCGGGAAAGCCGGATTATACTGGGAAGGCGCCATCGCCGTATCATAAATATGGTGCCGGATCATACTCAGCGCCGATTCCGCTTCAAACGGAATCTGACCGGTCGCCATCTCATACATCACAATGCCGAGTGAATAAATATCGGAACGGATATCAGCCGCCTGCCCCATCCCCTGTTCCGGTGAAATGTATTTAGGCGTGCCGATCACCGTCCCAACAATGGTGGTTTCTTTATCACCTTCGGAAAGTTTGGCTAATCCAAAATCCATCACCTTGACTTTGGCTTCGGTGATATTGATATCCATCGCGGCCATACTTTCAGAAACGTCCTGTTTGGTAAACGGGGCGATGATTGAACTGGTATAAGAAACCATAATATTGGACGGCTTAATATCACGGTGGACAATCTTAGCCGGCGATTCCCAGGCGGTTCTCAAGGCCTTGGCAACCGACTCGGTAATGTGGACAATTTCAGGTATGGTAAATTTACGTCCGCGTTCAATGAAGGTGCTTAAAGGTTGACCCTGCACGTATTCCATGATGAAATAATAAGAACCTTCATGTTCGCCGGCCGAGTAAACCTGGATGATATGCTCATCAGCCATTTTGGCCAGGCATTCGGCCTCGCGGCGGAACCGGGTCACAAAATCAGGGTCAGCGGTAAGTTCTTTTTTCAGGATTTTGATCGCCACCGGGCGGTTAAGCGATTTCTGGCGGCCGTGATAGACCTCGCCCCAGGCGCCCTTACCGATTAGCTTGTCCGTCAATAATTCAAATTCACCGAGAATTTTTGAGTCCATATTTTTTAGGCCGGCAAATTAATTTAGTAGCCAATATAACATTCGTAATTATAGTAAACATCTCTAACGAGGTCAATATTTTTTTAGCCGAAAATTATTGCTAAATAAGTTATTTTTTATATAATTAACATTTAAACAACAGGAAAAGTTTATGAATTTGCAAAGCATCCATCGTTTGATTAAACCGGAACTAACCAGGACGGAACGCATCCTGAAAGACTGTTTATTTAATAACGGGCATCCGGCGCTGGTTTTTGCCGAACAACTCAGCCGTTTTAAGGGTAAAAAACTCCGGCCCATTCTGTTGCTCTTGTCCGCGCAAGCCGCCGGCGGCACCAAACCGATTCATTTCAAATTAGCCACAGTGGTGGAATTAATCCATAATGCCTCCCTGGTGCATGATGACGTACTGGATGAAGCCACCTTAAGACGAAACCACAAAACCATTAACCAGCGCTGGGGAAACGAATCTTCCATTCTTTTCGGAGATTACCTGTTCTCGCATGCTTTTCTCACCTGCCTGCAGGTAAAATCAGAAGAAGTTAACCGGATTATTTCCCAGACGGCTTTTAAGATGTGTTATGGAGAACTGACCCATACCGGCCGGAAATTTGATTTGTCTTTAAGCGAGGCGGAATACCTGGAAATCATCCAGCAAAAAACCGCCGCTCTTTTCAGCGCGGCCTGTCAATTGGGCGCGCTTTTCGCCACTAACGAACGGGCTCGGACTGTTTCCCAACAACAAAATATCTCCCGGCTAACCCAATACGGACTGAATTTCGGAATGGCTTACCAGATTATTGACGATTACCTTGATATTGCCAGCCAGGAAAAAGATACCGGCAAAACCGGCTGGTCCGACCTCAGTAAAGGAAAAATCACCCTACCGATTATCAGACTCATTCAGAGTTTGCCGGCAAAAAAAAGAAATTATCTGCAACGTTTAATCTCTCCTGGGCGAAACGGCTCCCCTCAAAAGCGTTCCCGAACGAAAATTCAGGACCGGTCTGAAATTATTAAACTTTTAAATGAACATGACGCTCTGTCCTATACGTTGCAAAAAGCCCGGGATTATGTCCGGCAGGCCCAGGTTAGTTTAAATTTTATTAAAGATTCTGAAGCTAAATTGTTATTACAAAAACTGGCCGGAGAAATAGTCCCCCGATAAGGTTCAGTTGAAACCCCTGTAGCGACGGGGCTTGTCCCAATATTGTCAACTTAAACCATAAAGTGTCACCCTGAATTCGGAGACTGGGTCAAATGAGTCAAAATTGTCATTCTGAGGCGTTAGCCGAAGAATCTCGTTTGCATAACTCATTGATATTATTAGATTCTTCACTTCCTCCCGCTGAAGCGGGACTCCGTTCAGAATGACAAAAGAAGGTTTTTGGGGTTATTTGACCCAGGCTCTCGTTTCAGAGTCTTCCCGACAAGGCGGAACATTTTAATTAAGTGTAAATAGAGGTGTGTGTCACGCGAGGAATTTAATGTCCTCAGATTAAATCAGTTAGGCGCATTTTAATAGTGATGAAAAAAATGAAGATGTTAATCGGACTGGTGCTGGCCTTGATAGTTTTGATCCCGGCTATCATCCTGGGTGATGGTGCGGAGCAACAGCGGAGTCCCGACCTAATCGGGGAGGTTACCAGGAAGACAACCCAAAAATATCCGAATGGAACGACAAAGGAGATTATTTATTATCAGGATGGGAAAGAGATTGCTAAAGAACTATTTGATGAAA
>CAKKQI010000197.1 GCA_919901895.1 Candidatus Brocadiaceae bacterium
AGAGAAAAAACATAGATGAAGAATACCAAAACAGGAAAAGACGGTCAAGAAAAATCTAACCACCGATTACACTGATTAGAACGGATTACACAGATTAAATGCTATCAGGTTACATATAATTTCCTGTTCGCCAAAGGACGAGTCAGTCCCCGCCTGAAGCGAGGCTGAAATCAGTCCTACGGCTGATGCGATCAAGAAATTTCTTTATTTGTCGTGAGTTTACCGAATTATTAGAAGAAGTGGAAAACCGACGAACGGCGATTCGGGGGCTACTCCAGGAGCAGAGAGTAATTTCAAAAGTAAGGCATCCTGAATAGGATTTACTTTAGAGCATTATTAGACACAGATTACTTTTTGATTTTGGGGACAGGGATTATCCCGTCCCGTCTTGGCGGGATTAGGTTTTGCCCTTTGTTTGACAGCCGATGCTACGCCTGTAACTTTGTTAATATTTTTATTATTTTCGGTTAATTTTTAATTCCCCCCCTTTTTATTTTCTCACATTTTGTAAAAGATTACACTTGATTTTTTACAAAGATGGTGTATCATATAGGTGGAGAGAGAAGGAATAAGTAACAAAGGACAAGGAGCAAGGGAAAAGTAGGTAGCAAGTAAAAAATAGGTTGTATTGGCATAAAGTAGGGAGAAGAGGTTATGGATAATATTGCAGAAAATGAACGGCCGGTAGGATCCGGTTCATCCGACGCAGGTCTGCCTGCTGCGAGGCCGACGCAGGCAGGGGAGAATATCGTTCCGTCTAAATCACCGCCCCAAAAACCGGTTTTTCCGTTTTCCGGCTCCATCGGGGCAAGTCCGGTTCTTCCGGCGTCCGGTAAAATCGGCGGCGAGATTAGTCCGGTTATTCCCGCTAAACTATTTCATCCCTGGCAGGCGCGGTTACAAAGTGGTAAAAAAGAGGGTGCTTTGGCCGGACGGCATCAGGGCGGAATGACTCCTTTTGGCTACCGGCGCGATTACGACCCTCTTCAAAAAAGGTTTGTTTTAAAAATTAATCCGGCTGAGGCCCCGGTCGTTCGTTATATTTTTGATGGCTATTTAAAACTAAAGAGTCTGGAAAAATTAGCGGTTAAATTAGAAAGCACTAACGTCCGAACCCGCCACGGAAATCTCTGGTCGCGGCCGGCGCTTGGTTTTTTGCTGGCTAATGAAATATACCTGGGTAAAATAAAATACGGAGAGATTAAAACCCGGGGACAGCATCAGCCTATGATCGCTCCGGTTATTTTTAACCTGGCCCAGAAGTTGAAAAAGGTAAATCGTAAAAATAATAGAGTTTGAAAGGAATTAATCTGTGTAATCTGGGCTAATTCCCAGATATCCATCGGGGCAGTCGTCTAAATCAGTGAAATCAGTGGTTAGAGGTGAGCGTTATGAGAAGAAAGAAACGAGTCGCGAGAAAACCTAAAATTAACGCCGGTAAACCCCGATTACATCGGGGTTTACCCCGAGATTATCAGGGGTTGATACTGAGCGCCGGTAGTATTTTCTTGATTGCGCTGGCCCCAATACTATCGGGGCTGGTATTTCTGGTGTTGGAGATGGAATTAAACAGTCAACGCCAGGACGCCGAGCAGTTAACCCAGGATGTTTTTGAAGTTAATAAGTATTTGTTTAATAATGCCCGGGAAACTAATGCCGGCCTGTCCGCCTTAAGCGGACGTCTGGGGCAGGATTATTCCAATCTCAACGACCGGCTTGCCCCGATAGAATCGGGGCTTGAGGCCCTGGATAAGGATTTTAAAGAGGCAACGGAAATGATGGCCCAGGGATTTAAAAAGAATTATTTTGACCTGTTAGATAATGCCGACGAGTTAAACCACCTAAAAAAAACACTCACCCGCGATTCTAATGAAATGATTCAAAAGATGGTCCGGCCGTCGGTTCGGATTAAAACTAATGACAGTGTCGGAGGCGGAACGATTGTTTACAGCCGGCCTG
>CAKKQI010000198.1 GCA_919901895.1 Candidatus Brocadiaceae bacterium
GTAATGACCAATCAATCGGTGAAATAATGGCTCAAGCCACGGCAAAAGTCGGACGAGACGGCGTGATTTCCATCGAGGAAGGCAAAGGCATCGAAACCGAGGTAAAAATTGTGGAAGGAATGCAATTTGATCGCGGATTTATTTCGCCTCATTTTATCACCGACCAGGAACGGATGGAAGCGGTTTTAAATGACCCTTATATTTTGATTTATGAAGAAAAATTATCCAACATGATGGATTTAATACCGTTAATGGAGAAAATTGCCGCGGCCAAGAAACCGTTATTAATCATTGCGGAAGAAATTGAAGGAGATGCCCTGGCCGCGCTGGTGGTAAATAAGATGAAAGGGATAATGGAATGCGCGGCGGTTAAGGCCCCCGGTTACGGTGACCGGCGCAAGGATCTGCTGGAAGATATTGCCGTGATGACCGGCGCCGAACCGGTTTTTAAAGACCTGGGAATTGATTTAAAAAAACTGCCTCTGGAATCATTGGGCCGGGCAAAAAAGGTAATTGTTGCTTCGGAAAATACAATAATTATGGAAGGAACCGGCCATCCCGAAGAGATTAAAAAACGGGTGGCGAAAATTCACCAAGAAATAAAAGAAAGCGATTCTGACTACGACCGGGAAAAGTTGCAGGAGCGTCTAGCCAGATTTTCCGGCGGGGTGGCCCAGGTAAATATTGGTGCTGCCACCGAAACCGAACTGAAAGAAAAAAAGAGCCGGGCGGAATCAGCCCTTCATGCCGTCCGGGCGGCTTATGAAGAGGGAATCGTCCCGGGCGGCGGAGTGATTTTTTTGCGCCTGATTAAATTCCTTGATAGTCTTCAGTTGTCCGGCGAAGAAAAAGCCGGCGCGGCGATTGTTCAAAAAGCGCTGGAAATACCGCTGCGTCAACTGGTGAAAAATGCCGGAGCTGAACCCTCGGTTGTCCTGCGGCAGGTGCAAAAAAATACCAACGTAAATTTTGGTTACAATGCCGAAACGGAACAATTTGCCGATCTGGTTAAAGATGGTATCATTGATGCCGTAAAAGTGTTACGTTGCGCGTTGCAGAATGCGGCCAGTGTGGCGGAAATGCTTTTGACCAGCGAAGCCGCCGTAACCGAGATACCGGAAAAAGAAAAATCCGGCCCCCGGATGCCGCCGGGAGGACCCGGGATGGGAATGGGCGGTATGGGTGGAATGCCGGGTATGGGTGGTATGGGCGGTATGG
>CAKKQI010000199.1 GCA_919901895.1 Candidatus Brocadiaceae bacterium
CTGGTATTACCGGCGGGCCGGGTTTATGAAAGGGACGGTGGAAGGCGAACCGGTTATTTTAATTGATGACAATAGCAACGGACGTTATAATGATTTCGGACAAGACGCCCTTTTAATCGGCCGGGGTAAGGAGGCCGGGTTATTATCTTTCTTGGTTTTTATTAAGGGCAAATATTATGAATTTAGAGCCGAACAATCCGGTACGAGTTTCTGGTTGAGAGAATATCAGGGGGCGTTGGGGAAAATAGACGTTAAAAGTAAATTAAATTTCAAAAAAGTTAAACCGCCTAATTTTATTATCCTGGCGAATAAAGATACTTACCTGCCGATTTCAACCAAAGAAAAAACGGCGGTGGCGCCGGTCGGAGAATATAAATTGTACCTGGCGGTTTTGACCGACCGGATTCGGGTGCGTCACGGCAATTTGCCGTTAATCAAAATTGAAGCGGATCAGGTTACCGTTCTTGGTTGGGGAGAACCCTTTAAATTAGTTTGCGAGCCGCGGTTGGTTAAAGGCGGCGAAGTGATGGGTTTTATTGAACCCAAAAGTAACCCGCCCACGGCACCCGAATTTCCCAACCAAAAATTGGATTGTCCTTTTATCAAAATGAACCTGCCGAAAGTTTACGGACAGAATGGCGAGGAGTATTTCGGCGATCCGGAGATGAAAGACCAGGCCGGATATTGCTTTCCCGATATTGCGGTAACTTATTTTAACGTGGAAATCAGCGCTAAAGAAACGGTTGGTAAAATCAAAAAAGGGAAGCTGATTAATAAAATCGGTAAACATTTTGTAGATAACTGGCAACAACTTAACCCGTCCGGTATCGTGGAAAAAAGAATACCGTGGTGGACCATTTATCAGTGTCCGATGAATGACTATCGCGGACCGGTGACGGTTAAAGTCTGGATTAAAAGCGGTCTTTTCGGCGATCTTATTTTTGAACAAGATCTGATGGTAAAAGAGGAATAAAAAACATGCGTAAGATAACAGAAGGGTGGATTGTATTTTTAATAATGGTTGTTATTTTTATACAGGTTAAGGCAGAGAACGAAGGGTCTTCTGATGCCAAACTGGTTCAAGAAATAGAAAAACAGATGACCGAGTCGCGAAAAATAGACCTCCTCCAGATGAAACAACTGACTAAAGAAGAAGTTTTAGTCGTCAGTGGAAAGTATGACCAGGTCGAAAAAGTTTTAGATGCTTTTAAAATTACTTATACCACCGCCCAGATTAAAGATATGGAGAATATCAACCTGAACAAAGTAAAAGCACTCTTGATAAATTGTTATCACAGTCATCCGACGACGGATGACAAGACCGTTGAAACTTTCTCTCCCCAAGCGGTTAAAAATATCCGGAATTTTGTTAGCCAGGGTGGATTTCTTTTTGCCAGTGATTGGGCGTTGCTGGACATTATTTCTCGCGCTTTTCCGAAAACGATCACCTGGAATGCGGTTAATACCGGCGACGAAACCGTTATTATTACACCGAACCCCAAAAAACAAGACCACCCTTTTTTAAAAGATGTGTTCCCGCCTGGAAATAAATTAAATTGGAAATTGGATACTATGAGTACGCCGGTAGTTATTACAGCCAAAGACAAAGAAAGTATTAAAATACTGATTGAATCGGACGATCTGGAAAAAAAATATAAATCAAAGATTGTGGCGGTCACTTTTGATTACACTGATAATAATGGACAGCCCACCCCTATTTTTACTCCCACGCCGACCTCAAAAACAAATACGGGAACAACATCTTATTATTACGGTCCCCGGCGCGGAACAGTTCTTTATGTCATCAGCCATTTTTATCAACGGGGGGTCGGTCTTAATGATGCCGAAGCGAACGGTTCAATGTTTCAATTAATCATTAATTTTTTAATAAAAGCCGGCCGGGGAAACACAGAACCGAAAGAGAAAAAATAATAATTCTAATTTTTCAAAGCCAGTTGTCCGCAGGCCGCCTCAATATCCTGCCCTTTGCTTTTACGGATAAATGCCATCAGGCCATTCTCCCGTAAAATATTCTGGAATCGTTCCGCCGTTTCCATTGAAGGGCTGCGGTACGATAAATTCGGCACCTGATTATAAAGGATCAGATTAATTTTAAAACTACTTTTTTTATCCCGCCCTTTTGGTGAGCCAAAAGGGTAGGATTTGAGTAATGATGCAAATTCCTGCGCTGAAGAATCCTCGCTATTTAACCCGTCAATTAACAGATATTCAATGGTAACATCCTTGCCGGTACTTCGGTGATAATTTCCGGCGGCTTTCATTAAATCTTTGATGCTAATCAGGTTCGTCCCGATTTGGTCGGGACGGAGTTTATCCCCCGATGTAATATCGGGGGGCTGGCGCTTCGCCCGCGGAATAATTTTACGCCTGGTTGCATCATTGGAAGCGTGAAGTGAAATAGCCAGGTTAGGGGTAATTTTTTCTTTGGCCAGACGGTCAATTTGGTCTGGTAAACCGACCGTGGAAACGGTAATCCGGTTGGTCCCGATTCCCAACCCCCATTCAGCAGTAATAATAGTTAATGCTTTCATTAAATTTTCATAGTTTAAAAGCGGTTCGCCCATACCCATAATAACAATATTATTGATTTTGTGTTTTTCCGGTTTGAGTAATCTTTGTGCAAGTAGAACCTGTTCAACGATTTCATTTGCCTGTAATGAACGAATGAGGCCTTTCCGGCCGCTGGCGCAAAAATTACATCTGATTGGGCAACCGACCTGTGTGGAAATACACAAAGTGATTCTTTCCGGTTCAGATATTAAAACAGATTCAATACAATATTTATCAAGCAACTCTATTAAAATTTTTCTGGTACCGTCCTGAGCGGTAAGAATTTGTTTAATTCGGCTGGACGAAATAATAAATTTTTTCACTCCGCCTAAGGCGGACCGGCGGCTTTCCAGAGGCAGATTAGTCATTTCTTCAAATGAGTCAGCCAGTTTCCGGTAAACCCAATCAAGTATCTGCCGGGCGCGATATTTAGGTTCAGCAAATTTTAAGCAGAGTTCTTCCAGTTCCGAAAGAGTCTTACCGGTTAAGGCGTGATTAGGTTCCATTAGAAATTTTGTCCTGAAAATTTATTTAGTATTCAAAAAGAGGTAAAGTTTGTGTTTTTTGCCTCACCCCGGCCGGATTGTTTTCATCTTGTCCCGATGCGATCGGGGCTTGTTCTAAATAAGTTACGTTTAGTGATAAATAATTACGTTCGTTCTGAATTTTGAACCCTGATTTTAAATGGATAAAAAAATCTTTGTTATAAAAAGCAAATAAGCCGACGGGTGATTTTAAATTGCTGACATAGGCCTGGGGTGGAAAAAATTTATGCCAGCTTGTTTCGTCAGCCCGCCCCGCTTCGCTTGGCGAGGCCGGGGAGGCGGGGATTGTCCCGCCCCGCTGGGTAACAGGATTAGATGATTCGGCTAAAGAAATCTGCTTGAGAATCTCTTTAAAATCTGTTTCTTTTTGTAATACCCGGGTCATTAATAATGAGCCGCCGGGGTGGGGATTGTCGGCCGATTTATATTTATCTGCCCCAAATCCTTCTGTTATTAACCATCCGGACGGATTGCTTATCGGTTGACCGGCCTTATCCAGAAACGAAACTTTAAGCCAGAGGTGGTATTCTTCGGTGAGGTCGTCCCGCCGGGGCGGGATTGAAAATTTTATAATTTTAGATTGAAAAAATAAATTAGGATTTGGAGCAGGTTGAAAACTCAGCGAAACAATAAAAATGAAGCCGAATCCTATAAGGATAAATAACACAAGTAATAAAATAAAAAATTTAGGTTTCATATTTTATTTTAAATCATAACTATAATACGCTTCCATGGTTAGGATAGCAAAGGTGGTGGAATACATCCGGCCGCCGACCGTGGCCCAGACGCATTCCGGGTCCCAGCTGCCGGTCCAATCACCGCTGGGCCTCTGATGCGAGAGTAATATTTCTTTAATCTTCGGCTGCCATCTTTGCCAATATTCCTGTTTATCAGGCAGGTGCAGAAAAGACAGCGTCGCATAATACCAGTACCATTGATTTAAAATATCATCTTCTACGGAAAGAAGGTCTGTTTGTCCGATGGGGCGGTTCAGTAAAGAGGCCTCGCGTCCTGAAACCGGTGATTGGTAATGAGATTTCCAGATAGGCGGATGCTTAATCAGGTAATCAGCCGCCTTGAATTTTAACTCATCAGTATTTAATTGGTTCGGACTGACACGTTCCAGAAGTAGCCGGCAAAATAAACCGGTGGCGGTACTATCATACCCTCCAAAACAATAAGGTGGTCCGGATAAGAAGTGAAGCCGCCCGGATGATGAATGGGTGAGCCGGGCCAGGTAATCACGTGCTTCACGTAATTCTGTGTCGCTGACTTTTAAATCGGTGCATTCCCGGGCAACGGCTAAGGCCGTAATATAAAAAACACTGGTGCCGATATCGGTTGGTTCCAGATAAAACGACCAGCCGTAAGTCGGTTCGCGAAAATACCTGGCGTGGTCTAGGGCTTTCTGGACATACGGTGCCAGCCAGGGGTCTTTAGTCATCGCGTACGCTTCCACTAAAGTTAAAGTCGCGATATTATGATTATACCGGCGCGCTAATGACCCGTGGTCCGGTCCGTGTGGTAAACATCTGGGTGTATGAATATGCTCTTGTTCAAAATTAATCAGCCCCTGTTCATCCTGGGCGTTGGCTAAATATTCCAATCCGGCTTGAATCACTTCGCGATATTTTCCGGTTTGATGAGTATAGCCGGCGTGCAGAAAACATAAAATAGCTAATCCGGTGGTGCTAACATCAACCAATTCATCTTCATTGGTAAAAATTGGCAGGGGGGTATGTCCTTTATAGGGATTATGTTTACGGCAACTCCATCGTCCGTCTGTTTCTTGATGACGTAAAAGCCAGCGTAAACCATCACGGACGGCCTGCTCGGTTTGGGCATCTCCACCGTTTTGGGATAAGGCAGTAAGTTTGGCAACGCCGGAGCGGTTTTGCAAAAGACTCGGTAACCTGAATTCCTTATCTTCCTTATAAAAGGTTTGTAGTAACAACCAGTTTTTCCAGGCCGCTTCATCCGTCCCAAAATCCTGACCGGTGAATTCCTTGAGTATTTCCACGATTTCCCCTTGGGCCGTAAGTGTTTTTGATAAATAGTTTACCAAAATCTCAAGATTATTTTTAAGATAATGCGGCGAAGATTCCATGAATTCAATCAGCACCAATTTTAGGGCGTGGCGGACGCGCCAGTCAATTTCCTCGTCTAAAACTTTTAAGACATATTCAGGAAAAGCAAGGTGATTTACATTTAATAAGGTGGAAGCGGTTGCCAGGCGGAGTTCGGCTTCACCAAAAATTTCGAAACAGTTGGATAATGCGGAAATAATTTTATCAGATAATGCTTCAGGTAATTTTTCTGAGTTGCCCAGCTGTCCCAGCAACCAGATTTTATCAAGAGAAATGGATGGTGTCTCATCTTTTAAATCAGCGGTTAATAAATTAACATAATCCTCCATCGTTTTAGTTTCTAATTTTGAATTATTAATAAAAAAAGGCAGTTGTTGACTGATAACCCGGGCCGCCAGGGCGCGGGCGTGCGGATGAGTTGCGCTGGAAAACTCCTTCCGAATAATATAGTCCAATACGGCTGGATTACCACCGAGTCCTTCCGGATTGGTTAATAATGATTCCAGTAACCGTTGAAGGGTAAAATCCGGTTCGTGATGGGCTTCAAATAAAATTTCTATGGCAGACGGTAGGTGAGCCGGCGGTTGGTTTAGTGTTAATTGAGCTAATGTTCTCATCGCGGTTTCCCGCACTTGATAGGATTCCCGGTCAAGCAAAGATTTTTCTAGTCCGCCTAAGGTGGACTTGATTATCCGTTCGTCGGAAAACCGGCCCAGTCCGGCCGTGGCAATCTGGCGGATGGTCGGATTCCGGTCATCAAGCGCCTGAATAAAAAATTGAGCCATTTCTTCAGTCGTAAGTGGAGATTGAACGAATCCTATCGTAATTACCAAACGGATCCGGTCATCAGGAAAGGATAAGCCGGTTTGCATTAACCATTTGACAGATTCCGGATTATTTATTTGAGATAGTGTTTTAATTAGGGCTGATTTAACTTCCGGTTGGCGGTCATCGACGGTCAGGATTAATTTTACAGCCGGAAGGGAATTTAATCGCCCTAATTGTTCCAGGGCATTTAATTTATCGGCTAAAGCATTACTTATTAATTGATTAGAAATTTGGTTTAATTCATCTGGTGTATTTGAAAAACTAATGCCGGCAAAATGTCCCTGTCCCGCCAGAAGCGTGATTAAAAATAAAAAAATAATCAATAAGTTTAATCTGACCATTACTTTCTATTATAAAAGACTGGCCAGGTTCAGGCAAGATAAAATTGTTTGACCTCGTTAGAGATTATGGTATAATACGATAAATTTTAAATAGAGGTTAGATAAAATGTCTCGTGTCGTGAGTATGCCGAACCTATTTGCTTCAATACCGGAAGTTTTGGCCGAATTACGCGCCGGGCGGATGATTGTCCTGGTGGATGACGAAGATCGGGAAAACGAAGGTGATTTGACCATGGCCGCCGAAAAAATTACGCCTGAGGCAATCAACTTTATGGCCAAATACGGCCGGGGGTTAATCTGTCTGACCTTGTCCGAGGAAAAAGCCGATGAACTTCATCTGCCGCCGATGGTCCGGGATAATACTTCCAAATTCGGCACGGCCTTTACGGTTTCTATTGATGCCCAAACCGGCGTGACCACCGGTATTTCCGCATCCGACCGCGCCCGGACGATTATAACTTGCGTTAAGGATAAATGTAATCCGAACGAACTGGTCCGACCGGGACACATTTTTCCGCTCCGGGCAAAACAAGGTGGTGTGCTGGTGCGCAGCGGACAGACCGAAGGGTCCGTTGATCTGGCCCGGCTGGCGGGACTTAAACCAGCCGGCGTGATTTGTGAAATAATGAATGAAGACGGCACGATGGCCCGCGTTCCGCAGTTAATAGAATTCTGTAAACAGCACGGGCTTAAGATGACTTCAATCGCCGAACTGATCAGATATCGCCGGAAAACTGAAAAATTAATTGAATTCGCCAGCGTGGCCAAACTACCAACCGAATACGGGTTATTTGATTTATATTTATACCGCTCCCAAGTAGATGAATATTTACACTTGGCGCTGTGTAAAGGTAATATTGGGAAAAATAAAAAAATACATTCAGAGCCGGTGCTGGTTAGGGTTCATTCGGAGTGTTTAACCGGTGATATTTTCGGGTCGCGTCGTTGTGATTGCGGTGAACAGTTGCGAGCGGCCCTGAAATTGATTGCCCGGGCCGGTAAAGGCGTTGTACTTTATATGCGTCAGGAAGGCCGGGGAATCGGGTTGGAGAATAAACTCAAGGCCTATGCGCTTCAGGATAAAGGATGGGATACAGTGGAGGCGAATAAAGAATTAGGGTTGCCGGTTGACCTGCGCGATTACGGCATCGGCGCCCAGATTTTAACCGATTTGGGCATTAGGAAAATAAAACTCCTGACCAATAACCCCAGAAAACTTATCGCCCTGGACGGTTATGGGCTAAAGATTACCGAAAGAGTGCCGATAAAAATAAAAGCCCGTAAAGAAAATAAAAAATACCTGAAAACAAAAAAAGAAAAGTTAGGACATCTGATTGACGGATAAAAATTTTTATAGGGGGGCGTAGCTGTAACATCGGGGAGGTCGAGCGTCCCGATCTATCCTTGGGGCAGGTTTTCATTTGGTAAACTATTACGTTTATATTTTAAAAAGTGTTAAGAATCATTCTTATTATATTGGATACGCTAAAAATTTAGGGAATAGGTTAAAACAGCATCGGGAAGGTTTAGTAAAAGCAACCAGATATAAACGTCCTTATGATTTAGTATATTATGAAGTTTATCAAAATGGCACGGAAGCCAGGCAAAGAGAATATCAAATTAAGAAAAAGAAAAGCCGCCGATATATTGATTATTTAATAGAAAATTACCGAAGTAATGGGGGCGTAGCTCAGCCGGTAGAGCAACTGCCTTTTAAGCAGTAGGTCGAGCGTTCGAGTCGCTCCGCCCTCAATTGAAAAGTTGAAAAGAGGGATCGTTTCAGTGGTAGAGCACCCCGACATTACGTCGGGGAGGTCGAGCGTTCGAGTCGCTCCGCCCTCAATTGAAAAGTTGAAAAGAGGGATCG
>CAKKQI010000200.1:0-2868 GCA_919901895.1 Candidatus Brocadiaceae bacterium
CTAGTCTGTAACATCAGAAACGTTATGATATTTTACCCGGTCAACCAGCCAGCCCTTGTCCTTTTCGCCCTTATTATAGGGCGGTGAGGTTACGCCGACATCAATAAAATCATCGTCTATCTTCTTGAGTGTTTCCAGCGCATCGCCTAAAATAATTTGATTGAGCGGTTTCATTAAAGTTGTTTTAGAAATTCATAGAACTTATGATTGAAATTATCATTAGTTTTCTCTAAATTTGCCTTACTTAAATAAACTGTTTTCAGGGTGGCGCAATCGGAATAGTCATTAAAATCAAAATTAGCGCTCCTTAGGAATCTGCCTGTTTCATCGCCATCGGGAAAATACCTCTGAAGTTGCTTCTTGAGATTTGCGAGAAAGGTCTTATGATTAAAGGGGAATTCCAGGATATAGATAAGTTCGCCGTCCACAAACCCGCTTACCAGCATATTGGGATTTTCTAATTTATCCTTTTTCAATCTATTATGGGTGTAATCCGTAAAATTACCACCGCCGTTAAATTTGCGCGGATGCTTGATATTCTTATTATTCTCAGTATTGATATTCTGGGGCTTTGCCTCGCAGTAGAGTGATTTACCTCCAATGGTAGTGCTTTGCTTAAAACCGTTATAACCTATTTTCTTATCAATGTGAGTATAACCAGCCAGTGATACTGTGATATATTCTCTGATTGTTGATGAGTTCCTATCGTTTATATAAATAGTCAAAAGAGTGGTAAAAAGCGAAATCAATTGGTCTTTGGATTTATCCAATAATAAACTACTAAGTTCTTTATGTGATTTAGTGGCATAAGTTATGATTACATCTGCTAATTCACTGTGCATATGTGATCCTTTTAAAAATTTTTCTTTCAGCAAAATTTTATGGTATTTAGATCCCTATAATCCGTTATTTCTTCACCTCAATCACTCCACCGGCTTCGGTATCAAGGCCCATCCCAAACGTTTTTATCTGATTACCCTCAGGTGATATTTTCAGCCATTTTGAATTATTCTTCACTGGCTCTCCGTCCGGCAACTGAACCGGTAAATTATACGTATCTTTGCCCTTAGCGTCAATAAACATCGCGATATTAAAACAACCGTATTGGAGCGAATCCGGGTTAAGGTCGCCGTGTCTGGAAAAACCCAGATTGTCATTGGAATATAATTCATATTTATCATCCCCGTCCATATCAACATAAACCGCAACGGAATTACCGATGGCGCTTCCGAGCAGAATACCGACGTTTCCTTTCAGCCGGAGGACTGATTCGTCCTTTGGCGAATAAGGACCGGTGGGCGCCAGAGATTGTTTCCATTCACCATTTTCATCCTGCTTTTGCCATTCCCAGGCCTCAACCGTATCATTACCTGATTTATCAATCAGCCAGGAGACCGATAAGTCGTGAGCGCCGGCCAGAGAAATACCCCGCCAGACCCGATGATAATCATCACCCTGTTCATCTAAAAGCATTGATAAAGCCATATGGGCCGTACCGGACTGGACAAAAAAAGAACCCTCATAATAATCATTCCCGGCTTTATCATGAAGGATGCCGGTGCTATACCAATAAGCGCTGGCCTGTCCGAACACTCCGCATTCGTACCGGTCGTTCCCAGCCAGGTCTTGTAAAATTCCGGTCCCGCCGGTCATTGAGTATCCGCCTTCAAAATCACCCCGTTTACCCCAACCCACTCCCTGGCAAAAACTGTAGTTGCGTAAATAATCGTGTTGACCGGATGAAGCGGGATCAAAAATTAGATAAGGTTCGGCTACATACCGGTCATTCCCCCCGGTATCAATCAGGCATCCGTAACCGGCGACATAACCGAATCCCTGACCGGCAAAATAACAATAATATTTATCATCACCGCCTTTTTTCACGAAATTAGCGATACCAAAAGAAGCGGATCCCTGGGCCGCGGCCCGGGCGGTAAAGGTATCATCACCACCGCTGACCCATAAAATCCCGACCCCAAAATACGACATTCCCTGGGCATTATCAATGGCTTTAAAAATATCAGCGCCGCCGTTATCAACTAAAAAACCATAGCCCATTATACCGGCCCCCTGAGCGCACGGCGATTTTTCATCGGCAATATAAGTGTCATCACCGGTCCAATCTATTACGGTGGAAATGGGATGGTCCGGATTCCAGCTGGCCGCCGTTGCCCCCTGATAAAGATCATTACCGGCTAAATCAATAATCAGAAGATAATCATCTCCCCGGTAATTATTATCCTCGGCCCGGCTATTAAACGAGACTTTGCCCAGGGGCGTATTAAATTCAAAAATAACCGGCGTTAAATTCAATTCCTTGTTGATTAATAAAGTTTCAAGTTCAATTATCGCCCGCAAATTTGCCAGAGCGCCGGTAGCTAATTCGCGGTAATTGATGCCTTCCCCCAGTTCTTGCAAAACCTCTGATTCATCTTTTAATTTATCGCCGGGAACAAAAGACCGGGTCGCGACCTTGAATGCCTGCTCCCATTTTTCCCGGGGATAATGGCTGAAAGATTTATCGCGATAATATTTTGCCTCGCCGGCCGCATCAAGAAATCGCGCCAGCGCCAATTGAATCTCTAAAGGAACGTCTTTCATTATTTTATTCATTTCGGTTCTAATTTCATCGGTTAAAGGTAAATTACATTTTTGATACAGTGATTCAATTGCTTCAAGGAACGGGTGGGGTAAGTCGTCCAAAAGGGCGGGGTTTACTTGATAACCGGCTGTTTCGGCCGAAATAAGAAACAATTCGTAAATACCTTCAGATTCGCGGAGTTTATCCTGAGTGTTACCGAAGGGCTCACTACGAACCTGATTGAGACAGGCCTTGGCCTGGCGGTCGGTCAGCGAATACACAAATTG